>JBBRVT010000580.1:0-2647 GCA_038246615.1 Burkholderiales bacterium | reverse complement strand
GCCAGCGACTCGATCTGCCGGTCGGCGTGGCGCAGGCGGCGCACCAGGCCACGCAGGATGGCGTAGCTCAGACTGGAATGCTCGGGCAGGCAACGGGCGAAGTCGGCCCGGCCCAGCATCAGCATGTCGGTCTGGATCTCGCAGCGCACCGTGGCCGAGTGGGCCTCGTTGTCGATCAGGCTCATCTCGCCGACGTAGTCGCCGCTTTCCATGACCGCCAGGATCACCTCGCGGCCGCGGGTGTCGGCGGTGAGCACGCGCGCCCGGCCG
This sequence comes from Burkholderiales bacterium, assembly GCA_038246615.1. Lineage (GTDB taxonomy): Bacteria > Pseudomonadota > Gammaproteobacteria > Burkholderiales > Burkholderiaceae_C > Pseudaquabacterium. The sequence goes on along the minus strand of JBBRVT010000580.1, from coordinate 2,377 downwards.
TTGAGCAAGATGAACAGCGTGTTGCTCTTGCGGCCCTGCTCCACCACCAGCTCACCGCGGCGGAACCGGCGCTTGACCACGCTGTCGGCGATCGCCTGGGCCTGGTCGTTGGTCAGCATCGAGAACAGCGGCACGCGCCGGATCAAATCGAGATTGGTCAACATGGACATGGTGGTTTCCCTTCCTGCATGCAGTGTGTTCTGTGACCGATTGCGCCAAACGCCCAAAGTGCATGGGCTTCCAGCGTCAGTTCCAGGCAAATTTGGCTATTGTGCCGACCGCTGCGCTGGCGGAGCCCGGGTTTCCACCCCATGTGACAATTCTCGGACGGCAAGCGGGCAAGCCGCCCGCCAGCGCCCCTTCACCTCTTCGGAACTGTCATGCGCACCCATCTCCTGCACGCCCAAGTGCTGATCCTGGGCTCCGGCCCGGCCGGCTACAGCGCCGCGATCTACGCCGCGCGCGCCAACCTCAAGCCGGTGCTGGTCACCGGCATGGCCCAGGGCGGCCAGTTGATGACCACCACCGACGTCGACAACTGGCCCGCAGACGTGATGGGCGTGCAAGGGCCCGAACTGATGGAGCGCTTTCAGAAGCATGCCGAGCGCTTCGACACCCAGATCGTGTCCGACCACATCCACACGGTCGACCTGGGCAAGCGCCCGTTCACGCTGCAGGGCGACAGCGGCAGCTACACCTGCGACAGCCTGGTGATCGCCACCGGCGCGTCGGCCAAGTACCTGGGCCTGCCGTCGGAAGCCGCCTTCATGGGCCGCGGCGTCAGCGGCTGCGCCACCTGCGACGGCTTTTTCTACCGCGGGGACGAGGTGGCGGTGGTGGGCGGCGGCAACACCGCCGTGGAAGAGGCGCTGTACCTCAGCAACATCGCCAGCAAGGTGCACCTGGTGCACCGGCGCGACAAGTTCCGCGCCGAAGCCATCATGATCGACAAGCTGCACGACAAGGTGGCGGCGGGCAAGGTCGAACTGCACCTGTTCAGCACGCTCGACGAGGTGCTGGGCGACCAGAGCGGCGTCACCGGCGTGCGGCTGAAGAACGTGAACACCAGCGCCACGCAGGACCTGGTGCTCAAGGGCTGCTTCATCGCCATCGGCCACCAGCCCAACACCGACCTCTTCAAGGGCCAGCTGGAGATGAAGGACGGCTACATCATCACCCGCTCCGGGCTCAACGGCTTCGCCACGATGACCAGCGTGCCCGGCGTGTTCGCTGCCGGCGACGTGCAGGACCATGTCTATCGGCAGGCCATCACGTCGGCCGGCACCGGCTGCATGGCGGCACTGGACGCGCTGCGCTTCATGGAGCAGCAGGGCTGAGACAGCCAGGCGCAGGCCGATTTCTGGCTATAATCGCGGTCTTTGCCGAAAAGCAGCCGGTTGGTCCACACCTGTATCGGGTGCCGGAAAAATCGGTAATCGAAGCGCAGCCACCAAGGGTCACCGCATGCGGTGTCGGTCGTCAGACCCCTTGCTCTGGCCGCCAAGCCTGCAACAGTCAAGCATCTGGAGAAGCGTCATGGCACGCGTCTGTCAAGTCACGGGCAAGCGCCCGATGGTGGGCCACAATGTGTCCCACGCCAACAACAAGACCAAGCGTCGCTGGTTGCCCAACCTGCAATACCGCCGCTTCTGGGTCGAGAGCGAGAACCGCTGGGTGCGTTTGCGCATCACCAACGCCGCCTTGCGCCTGATCGACAAGGTCGGCATCGACCAGATCGTGGCCGACCTGCGCGCCAAAAACGCGCTCTGACAGCGCTGCTTTAGTCAACTGCACACCCGGAGCACACCATGGCATCCAAAGGCGGACGCGAGAAGATCAAGCTGGAATCCACCGCAGGAACCGGCTTTTTCTACACCACCAACAAGAACAAGAAGACCACGCCCCAGAAGCTCGAATTCATGAAGTTCGACCCGAAGGCGCGCAAGCATGTGCTGTTCAAGGAAATCAAGTTGAAGTGATCCCTCGCCGCCCGGTGCGCCGGGCTGGTTGAAGCTGCATCTCTCCGCAAGGGCCTCCTCCGTCAGGACGAGGCCCTTGCTGTTTGTGTGCCACGCGCGCGGCTGGGGGTGCAGGCCGACAGAAACGACGACGGGCCCGAAGGCCCGTCAGTGGGAAAGATGTCGGGCCCGAAGGCCCCTCATCTGGACGCCCGGTTGGGACGTATCAGGCCCGCGCGGAGCGCAGCTTCAACGAAAAATCGGCCAGTGCGTCGATTCCGCTGCTCTCGGCCTTCTTGCACCAGTGTTGCAGGTCGACCACCAGTTGCTCGGCCGACACGTTGGTGCGGGTCCAGAGCTGGCGCAACTCTTCGCGCATGCTCACCAGCTTGGCCAGCTTGGGGCTGCCGTTCACCACG
>JBBRVT010000579.1:0-2673 GCA_038246615.1 Burkholderiales bacterium | reverse complement strand
CCACCAGCGTGGGGTTGCGGTAGTCACGCTCGTCACGCAGAAAGGCCAGCTGGTCTTCGTCGAGGCCCTGGCCCGCGCCGGCATGGCTGAGCAGCGCCCGGGCCTGGCCGATCAGGTCGAGCGCCATGTTGGTCAGTGCAATGTCTTCTTCGAGCACCGGGCCGTGGCCGCACCACTCGCCCAGGCGCTGGCCCAGGATCAGGCAGGTGTCGCCCAGGCGCAGCAGGTACTGCGTGGCGGTGTCTTGTTGCAGTTGGATGGAGGCGGTCATGGCATCACCTTCACATGTGGTCGACTTCGGACGGCAGCTTGTAGAAGGTGGGGTGGCGGTACACCTTGTCCTCGGCGGGGTCGAAGTACATGTCCTTGTCGCCGGGGTCGCTGGCGGTGATCTGGGCGCTGGGCACCACCCACAGGCTGCAGCCCTCCTGGCGGCGGGTGTAGACATCGCGCGCCATCTGGATGGCCATCGCGGCGTCGGCCGCATGCAGGCTGCCGCAGTGCTTGTGGTCCAGGCCGGCGCGGCTGCGCACGAACACTTCCCACAGCGGCCATTCGGTTCGGGTCTCGGGATTCGTCATGGTCGTCTCCAGGCTCAGGCGGCTTGCTGCCTGGTGGCTTGTTTCTGCGCATGGGCCAGCGCGGCCTCGCGCACCCAGGCGCCGTCGTCCCAGGCCTGCACGCGGTTGGCCAGGCGGTCCTGGTTGCAGGGGCCGTCACCGGCCACCACGCGGAAGAACTCCGGCCAGTCGATGGCGCCGAAATCCCAGTGCTGGCGTGCTTCGTTCCAGGTCAGATCGGGGTCGGGCAAGGTCACACCCAGCACCCGGGCCTGGTCGACGGTGGCATCGACGAACTTCTGCCGCAGCGTGTCGTTGCTCACCCGCTTGATGCCCCAGCGCATGCCCTGGGCCGAGTTGGGGCTCTGGTCGTCGGGCGGGCCGAACATCATCAGGCAGGGCCACCACCAGCGGTTCACCGCGTCCTGCACCATGACGCGCTGGGCGTCGGTGCCCTGCTGCATCATCACCAGCAGGCTGTCGTAGCCCTGGCGCTGGTGGAAGCTCTCCTCGCGGCAGATGCGGATCATCGCCCGGGCATAGGGCGCATAGCTGCAGCGGCAGATCGGCACCTGGTTCATGATGGCCGCGCCGTCCACCAGCCAGCCGATGGTGCCGATGTCGGCCCAGCTGAGCGTGGGGTAGTTGAAGATGCTGCTGTACTTGGCCCGGCCAGTGTGCAGCGCGTCGATCATCTGGTCGCGGCTGGTGCCCAGCGTCTCGGCTGCGGCATACAGGTACAGGCCGTGGCCGCCTTCGTCCTGCACCTTGGCCAGCAGGATGGCCTTGCGCTTGAGCGTGGGCGCACGGCTGATCCAGTTGCCCTCGGGCAGCATGCCGACGATCTCGGAATGCGCATGCTGGCTGATCTGCCTCAACAGGGTCTTGCGGTAGTTGTCGGGCATCCAGTCCTTGGCCTCGATGAAATCACCCGCGTCGATGCGGGCGTCGAAGCGCTGCTGCAGCGCCAGCTCTTCGGCCGAGCGCAATGTCTTGGGTGCCTCGCCCAATTCCTTGGGCATGGTGTCCATCGCCTGGGTGTACATGGGTTGCCTTTGTGTTGAAACGGGGGTGGTCAGGCCTTGCGTGTGTCGAGCACGCGCCGGGCCTTGCCAGTCAGGGTGCGCTCGATACTGTCTGGCGGCAGGATGTCGATGGTGGTGCTGACGCCCACCAGGGTCTTGATGCGGTGCTGCAGCCAGTGCTGCAGTTCAGTGATCTCGGTGGGGCTGGCCTGTGCGCTGGCGATGTTCAGCTCGGTGCGCACTTTCAAGGTGTCGAGCGGGCCGTCGCGCCCGACCACCAGCTGGTACTGGCCCGACAGCTTCGGGCTCTGCAGCACGATCTCCTCGATCTGCGTGGGGAACACGTTGACGCCGCGGATGATCAGCATGTCGTCGCTGCGGCCGACGATCTTGCCCATGCGGCGGAAGCTGCGCGCGGTGGGCGGCAGCAGGCGGGTGAGGTCCCGCGTGCGGTAGCGGATGATCGGCAGCGCCTCTTTCGTGAGGCTGGTGAACACCAGTTCGCCCTCGCTGCCATCGGGCAGCACCTGGCCGGTGAGCGGGTCGATGATCTCGGGGTAGAAGTGGTCTTCCCACACCACCGGGCCATCTTGGGTTTCCACGCATTCGCTGGCCACGCCGGGGCCCATCACCTCGCTCAGGCCGTAGATGTCGACCGCCTTGATGCCGGCATCGGCCTGGATCTGGGTGCGCATGGCCTCGGTCCAGGGCTCGGCGCCGAAGATGCCCACGCTGACCGACATCGCCGCCGGGTCCAGCCCCTGGCGGCGGAACTCTTCGATCAGCACCTGCATGTAGCTGGGCGTGACCATGATGATGTCGGGCTTGAAGTCGCTGATCAGCTGCACCTGCTTCTCGGTCTGCCCGCCCGACATCGGCACCACGGTGCAACCCAGTCGCTCGGCGCCGTAGTGCGCGCCGAGGCCGCCGGTGAACAGGCCGTAGCCATAGGCCACATGCACCATGTCGCCGGCCCGGCCGCCGGCCGCGCGGATGCTGCGTGCCACCAGCTGCGCCCAGGTGTCGATGTCGCCCTGGGTGTAGCCCACCACGGTGGGCTTGCCGGTGGTGCCGCTGCTGGCATGGAT
>JBBRVT010000578.1:0-2675 GCA_038246615.1 Burkholderiales bacterium | reverse complement strand
GGCCGTGCACGTCGATGATCATGGAACAGGGTCTCCGCGAAAGTGGTGTTCTTGGCCGGTCAGGACGGCGCCATGCCATGGCGCTGTTTGGCCGCTGCGGTGGCCGGCGCGGCCAGCCAATGCAGCAAGGCCCGCGCCGCTTCAGGCTGCGTGCTGCCGGCGCCCACCGCGCCTGCAAATATGGTGTTGATCTGGATCGCCGGTGGCAACGCGCCCAGCACACTGATGCCGGGCAGGCTGATCAGCTCGCTGCGCTGCTGGAAGGCCAGCGCCACCTCGCCGCGCGCCAGCAGCGCGCCCACCGGCACGCCGGCCGGCGCCTGCACCAGCTTGTGGCGGATCTGTTCAGTGATGCCCCAGCGGTCGAACAGCTGCAGCAGCTGCGTGCCGCTGGGCCCGGTGGAGTAACCGATGCTGGCCGCCGCCAGCACCGCCTGGCGCACCGCAGCTTCGCTGCCGATGTCGGGCTGCGGCGCACCGGCCTGCACCGCCACCGCGACGGCGGAGTGCACCAGGTCGACCCGGCTGCCGGCCAGCACATGGCCGCCAGCGGCGAGCTTGTCGATGGCATCGCTGGCCAGCAACACCAGGTCGAATGCTTCGCCGGCCTGCACCCGTCTGGCCGCATCCAGACCGCCCAACGATGTGATGGCCAGCTCACCGCCGCCCTGGGCGCGCCAGTCGGCAGCCAGGTCGGCCAGCAGCGCGCGGGTGGCCATGGAGGAGATGCCGGTCAATGCCGAAGAGGCGGACATGGGGTCGGGCGCGGGCGCTGCGATGGACGATGCCGAGATTGTGGTGGCCACCGCGGCCGCAATCCAGGCATGGCGCACGCTACCTGCTAGAACATTGCGGCATGGCCCTCGCCAGGTTGGGCTGACCAGCAGGTGTCGGCCAAGACTTGGCCGACCCCGAAATGTCCAGGTGTCAGCACGCCAATCAAGCCGGCATGTTGAAGCGCGCCACCCGTTCGCCCAGCACCTGCGCCTGGCCTTCCAGGTCGCTGGCGGCCGCTGTGGTGTCGCGTACCAGCGCGGCGTTGTGCTGCGTGACCTTGTCGACCTCCGACACCGCACGGCCGACGTCGGAAACGCCTTGGGCCTGTTCACGCGCGCTCAGTGCGATGCCTTCCAGCAGCGTGTTCACGCGGGTCGATGACTGCACGATCTCGCCAATGACCTGGCCCGCGCGCTGCACGATACCCGTGCCGGCACTGACCTTCTCCACGCTGGCACCCACCAGCGCCTTGATCTCGCTGGCCGACTGCGCGCTGCGCTGCGCGAGCATTCGAACCTCGGCAGCCACGACCGCGAAGCCGCGCCCGGCTTCGCCAGCGCGTGCGGCCTCGACGGCCGCGTTCAGCGCCAGGATGTTGGTCTGAAAGGCAAGCCCATCGACGGTGCCGATGATCTCGCCGATGCGGCTGGAGGCCGCGCGGATGTCCTGCATCGTCACGATGACCTGCTCGATGACCTGCCCGCCGCGCTCGGCGGCCTGCACGTTGTCGCGGCCCAGGCTGGTGGCCTCCTGCGCCCGGTCGGCCGTCTGCTGCACGGTGATGCCGATCTGCTCCATCGCGGTGGCCGCGCGCTGCAGCGAGTCAGCGGTGTTCTCACTGCGCGTCGACAGCTCGGCGGCGCCGCTGGCGATCTGCTGGCTGCTGCCAGCGATGCCCTCTGACGACTGCCGCACCTGGGTGACGATGCCGCGCAGCGCTTCCTGCATCTCGCGCAGCGTGTGCATCAGCGACGCGGCCTCGTCCTTGCCCCAGGGGCGCGGAACGGTCGTCAGGTCGCCGTCGGTCATGGCGCGCAGATGGCGTCGTACCTCGGCCAGCCCGCCCTGCATCACGCGCGAAAACGAGATGAACATGTAGCCGACCAGCAGCATGCTCAGGCCCAGCAGCGTCATGATCATCGCGCGCTGGGTCGTCACGCTCTCGGTGCGCGCGCGCACTGCCACATCCACTGCGACCAGCAGGCTGGCTTGCAACCCACCGGCTTGCGCCACGATCTGCTGGCGTGCCACCAGCACCGCAGCGGCATCCGGCTTCCACGATTCGTCGCCGGGATTGGCGGTGATCTCCAGCAGCTTGCTCAAGCCTTGCTGCACGCCGTCGTAGCGCAGGCGTTGCGCGGCGTCGGGGTGTGCAGCCACGGCTTCGGCCAGCAACGGCTCCAGTTGCGCGTCGACATACACGCCGATGGCCGTTGGTGGCGCCAGCATCGCCGCAGTCAGGATCGCGTTGGCGCCGCCGGCTGCGGCCGTGGCCAAATCGCCCAGTGCCAGCGCAGAGTCGGTTATCTGCGGCAGGTGCAGCAGACCCGAATCGATCAGCACCTTGATGTTCAGGTCGGGGTCGACGGCCAGGCCTGAACCATCGACCACGCCACCGGTCAGCCTCAGCGCCGCGTCGATCGCCAGCGACTGGCGCCGGATGCCCGACAGGGGATTCGTACCCGGCTTTGGCGTCGCCCTCTCCACGGCAGCCGCCAGGGCGGCGCTGAGTTCGGTGGTCTTCATCGCCGCGCCTTGCAGCTTGTCATGCGCGACGACGGCCTGCATCTGCTGCTGAACGCGCGCAGCCAGCGCTACAGCCTGCGCCTCGCCCTGGCTGCCCTGCGCTGCCAGGAAACGTTGCTCCTGCAGCAGGGGCAACAGCGGCAACAGCTTGC
>JBBRVT010000577.1:0-2720 GCA_038246615.1 Burkholderiales bacterium | reverse complement strand
TGCCCGACCTGGCGGGCGTGGTGGTCGGCACCTGCGTGCCCACCCGCGCGCTGCCGGGTGACCCCGCAGCCCGTTTCGCCGACGCCGCCACCACCCAAGAGGCGGTGGCCCAGGTGCGCACCCAGCTCGGGCTGGACCGGCCGCTGCCGGAGCAGTTCTCCGGCGACCTGGCAGCGCTGGCGCACGGTGATCCGGGCCTGTCGATCAGAACCAGCCAGCCGGTGCTGCAGGAACTGCTGCGGCGCCTGCCCGCCAGCCCGGCGCCGGTGTTGCTGGCCCTGGTGCCGGCCCTGGTGCCGGCCCATGTGCCGGCCCTTGTGCCGGCCTGCGCGGTGGCGCTGCCGCTGGGTGCGCTGGCCGCGCTGGCCGCCACCCGGCATCACCGGCCCGTCCCTGATCGACGCCGCGCTGGCTGGCGATGCCGCGCTGTGGTGGGCCAACTGCAAGCAGCTGGTGCTGACGTTGGCGACCACGCCGGGCATGGTGTTCGGCGCCATGCTGGACAGCAGTGTGGTCGTGGACCAGGTGTTCGGCTGGCCCGCGCGCTGGTGGTGCAGCCCGGGCTGCTGATCCTGGACGAGCCGAATATGTCGCTGGATGCGTCGCTGCATGCGTCGCTGGATGCGTTGGTGGATGCGTTGGTGGATGTATCGGTGGCGGGCGCGCTGGCCAGCCCGATCGACGCGCCGCCGCAGGCCTGCCGCTTTGCCGCATGATGTCGGCCATGCGGTACCGATCCACCACCCTCGCCATGGCGGCGCCCGGCGCGGCTGACGCCAAGCCCCGCGCCGTGCTGGCCGAGCAGGTGTACGCCCAGCTCAAGGCCGAGTTGCATGACTTCCTGTGGGTTCCGGGCGACCGCTTCAGCGAGACCGACATCGGGGCACGCCTGGGCGTGAGCCGCACGCCGGTGCGCGAAGCCCTGTTCCGCCTGCGCAACGAGGGCTTCCTGGACGTGGAGAGCAAGGCCGGCTGGTTCGTCAAGCCGATCGACTTCGACCGGCTCGACCAACTCTACGACCTGCGCATCGTGCTGGAGACCGCCAGCCTAGACCGGCTCGCCCAGCGCGCCGACGATCCGCCCGAGCTGCAGGCGTTGAAGGCGGTGTGGCTGGTCAGCGAATCGCAGCGCCTGACGGACGGCCACACCGTGGGCGCGCTGGACGAGCAGTTCCATGCCCAGCTGGTGGCCGCCACCGGCAACCACGAGATGGCGCGGGTGCACCAGGACCTGACCGACCGCATCCGCATCGTGCGCCGGCTCGACTTCACCCGCAGCGACCGCATCGAGGCCACCTACAACGAACACGCCAAGATCCTGCGCGCAGTCATCCAGCGCAAGCCCGACGCGGCCAAGCTGCTGCTGAAAAGCCACATCGAGCAGAGCAAACTGGAGGTGCGCAAGATCACGCTGCATGCGCTGCTGCTGGCGCGTGAGCACGGCAGGGTGGAGCGGGCGGCAGTGCTGAAGAAGGCGGTGTAGGCGGCGGAGCGGGCGGCGGTGTGGGCGGCGGGTCAGACCCGCACCATGCGCTTGCCGATGTTGTCGCCAGCCAGCAGGCCGATCAGCGCGGCCGGCGTGTTTTCCAGGCCGTCGATGATGTCTTCAGGCACCTGCAGCTGGCCGCTGGCCACCCAGCCTTCCAGCGCAGCCAGGGCCTCGGCGTTGTGCGCGGCGAAGTCGAACAGCACGAAGCCCTGCAAGGTGAGCCGCTTGGTGACGATCAGCCCGGGCACGCCGCGCGGCCCGTGGCGCGGCGGAGCGCCGTCGTACTGTGACACCGCACCGCAGCAGACAACGCGGCCACCCTGGTTCATGCGGAACAGGCAGGCCTCGAGGATGTCGCCACCCACGTTGTCGAAGTAGACATCGATGCCATCCGGTGCGGCGGCCTTCAGTGCCGCGTTGAGGTTGCCGGCCTTGTAATCGACCGCCGCGTCGAAGCCCAGGGCCTGCTGCAGCCAGGCGCACTTGGCCGCACCGCCGGCGATGCCCACCACCCGGCAGCCGTGGATCTTGGCGATCTGCCCGACGAAGGCGCCCACCGCGCCGGCGGCGGCCGAGACCACCACCGTGTCACCCGCCTTGGGCCGGCCCACGTGCAGCAGGCCGAAGTAAGCGGTGAGGCCGGCAATGCCATACACACTGAGCAGGTGCGACAGCGGGCTGCGGCGCTGCTGCCTGGTCAACAGCTTGGCCGGCAGCGCGGCGTAGGCCTGCCAGCCGGTGTCGGCAAACACCAGGTCGCCCGGCGCAAAGCCCGGCGCGCTGGACTGCACCACCTCCGACAGCGTGCCGCCGGCCATCACCTGCCCGGCCGCCAGCGCGGCGCGGTAGGTGGCGCCCTGCATCCAGGCGCGGTTGGCCGCGTCCAGCGAGACCATCAGCACCTTCAGCAGCACCTCGCCGTCGGCGGGCTCGGGCATCGGCGCCTCGGCGAGATGGAAGTGCTCAGGCCCCAGCTTGTCGGTGGGCAGGCTGGTGAGCTGGATCTGGCGGTTGATGGGGGTCATGCAGGCTCCTGGTTGGGCCTTGCAGTCTGCCTGCTTCAGCGGGGGATGGGTCGAGCGGCTGGTTTGGGCTCGTTGCTGTCGTTCAGCTTGTGGCCTGAAAGCCGGCATTCGACGGTCTGAGCGATCGCGCCGGGCCGGGCGGGCGTGTTCTGCTCCATGTCATTCCGGGCCTCCGGCCCTCCCTTCTTGACTTACGCAGAACACGC
>JBBRVT010000576.1:0-2753 GCA_038246615.1 Burkholderiales bacterium | reverse complement strand
GCCACGCTGTCGGCCAGGCCGGCGCCGTGCAGCATCTGCGCGGCCAGTGCCAGTGTCAGCTCGCGCAGCCTGGGCTCTTGCTGCTTGCCGGTGAGGAAATCGATGCTCTCGGCCACTTCCAGCGCATTGCCGGCGGTGAGGCCCAGCACCTGGTTCATGTCGGTGATAAGCGCCCGGCAAGGCAGGCCGGCGCCGGCGGCCACCGCCACCAGGCTGTCGGCCAGCGTGCGGGCCTGCGCCAGGTCTTGCATGAAGGCACCATTGCCCAGTTTGACGTCCATCACCAGGCTGCCCAGGCCGGCCGCCAGCTTCTTGCTGAGGATGCTGGCGGTGATCAGCGGCACCGATTCGACGGTGGCGGTGACATCGCGGATGGCATAGAGCCGCCGGTCGGCTGGCGCCAAGTCGGCGCTGGCGCCGATGATGGCGCAGCCGGCGCGGCGCAGCACTTGCCGCAAGCGGTCTTGCGCCGGCGCCACGTTGTAACCCGGCAGCGCCTGCATCTTGTCCAGCGTGCCGCCGGTATGGCCCAGGCCGCGGCCGCTGACCATCGGCACCACACCGCCGCAGGCCGCGACGATGGGCGCCAGCACCAGGCTGACCTTGTCGCCGACGCCGCCGGTGGAGTGTTTTTCGACCACCGGCCCGGCCACCTGGCCTTCGCTCCAGGACTCGTCGGCCTGCTGGCGTTTCAGCAGCATGAGCAGGACCAGGTCGCCACGCCGCTGGCGGCCGGCCCGTTCAAGCCCCTTGCTGGCGGCGCTCAAGCGGTTACAACAGGCTGGCAACGCGTCGGGCATGCGGGTGCGCACCGCCTTGGTGACGGCACGCAGTGCGCCGGCCCATGAACGGGCGATCCGCACCTTGATGGACTGGCAGATCGAGGTGGACCAGGCGATGTTCCTGGGCGGCCTGCCCAAGGGCGAGTTCCTGCGCGAGTTCGAACCCGCCTTCTTCTTCGACGACCACCCGCGCCATGTCGCCAGCGCAGCGCAGCATGTGCCGGCAGGGCATGTGCTGCATGGGGTGAGCAACCCCTGATTCGCGGGGGGTCGCAGCCCCGTTTGACCACGTCGGTGCAGGCCGCCGTCACCATACTTTCACACTCGCCCGCGATCCTCGTTGCCAGGCAACCGGGAGAAATGTGTGAACAAGTTTGCAATGACGGCGGCGCTGGCGCTGGGCGCGCTGGCCTCAAGCGCCATGGCCGCTGGCTCGGTCGACTTGTCGCAGTACGTGCGCATCGGCGTCTACGACCTGCCCGTGGGCAGCGGCAGCAACCTGCTGGCCGACGAGGCGTCGGCCGTCACCTACAACTGGGACACCCAGACCCTGTTTGTGCTGGGCGACGGAGGCACCTCGATCACCCAGGTCAGCCTGAGCGGCGCGCTGATCAACTCGATGACGCTGGCGGCTGATGCCAGCAAGCCGCAAGGCACCTACTTCTACGACCCCGAGGGCCTGGCCTATGTCGGCGGTGGCCAGTTTGTGCTGGCCGAAGAGCGCTACCGCCAGCTCGCCCGCTTCAGCTACACCGCCGGCAGCACCCTGGGCGCCAGTGGCGCGCAGGTTGCCAAGCTGGGCACCACCATCGGCAATGTCGGCATTGAAGGCCTGAGCTACGACCCGCTGACCGGCGGCTTCATCGTCGTGAAGGAAAAATCACCGCAAGGCCTGTTCCAGACCACGGTGAACTTTGCCGCCGGCAGCGCCAGCAACGGCTCGCCCAGCACCGTCAACTCGACCAACCTGTTCAACCCCGCGCTGGTCGGCGTGGCCGACATGGCCGACGTGTTTGCGCTGTCCAACCTGGCCTACCTCAACGGCGGCGCCGATTTCAGCCACCTGCTGGTGCTGAGCGAAGAGTCCGGAAAGATTGTCGAGGTCGGCCGCGACGGCCAGGTCTACGGCAGCCTGAACCTGACGATCGCCGGCCAGCATGAAGGCCTGACGATGGACGACCAGGGCCGGCTGTATGTCGTCGGTGAGTTGTCCGGCAGCACCGGCGGGTCCGGCCTGTGGGTTTATGCCCCGGTGCCTGAACCGCAGACCTGGGCGCTGATGCTGGGCGGCCTGGGTTTGCTGGGTTTTGCTGCGCGGCGCGCCAAGCGCTGAGCCCGCTTTTTTCTCGTTCCGTTCGCTTCCCCCTCACTGTTCAAAGGATTCCCCATGTTCAAGAAACTTGCTTTTTCGATGGCTGTTCTGGCCGCCTTGCCGGCTTCGGCGGCGCTGACCGCTGGTGATCTGGCGTTCACCGCCTTCAATGCCGACGAAGACGGCTTTGCGATGGTGGCGTTGGCCGGCATCGATGCCAACACCAAGGTCTACTTCAGCGACAACGAGTGGAGTGGTACAGCTTTCAATACCGGCGAGAGCTTTTCAAGCTGGACCAGCGGCGCTGGCGCCATCGCCGCCGGCACGGTGATCCGCTTCAGCAAAACCGACCACGCCACCTTGCTGGCCGCTTCGGTGGGCACGCTGGCGCGTGAGACCGTGGCCCTGAGCGCCAACTGGGGCTTCAGCCAGACCGCCGACACGGTCTACGCCTATCTGGGCAACAGCGCCGTGGCGCCGACCACCTTCCTGGCTGCCATCAGCTCCGGCACTTTCGGCACCGCTGCCGATGGCAGTCTGCTCAACACCGGGCTGTCCATCGGTGCCGGCGCCGTTCAGTTGAAGAACAGCTCCGACTTTGCCCAGTACAACGGCGTGCGCAGCGGTCTGGCCAGCTTTGCGGCCTACAAGTCACAGGT
>JBBRVT010000575.1:0-2755 GCA_038246615.1 Burkholderiales bacterium | reverse complement strand
GTGCCGGTGCGCGTGCCGATTTCCTCGCGGCCCAGGGCCGGCTGCTGCAACTGCAGACCGACCTGGATGGCCTGCGGCAAAGCCTGCCGCGCCTGCAGGCGGTGCTGGCCGAAGCCCAGGCCGCGTCGATGGAAGCCAGTGCACGCATGCGCTCGCAGTGGGGCATGCTGCGCACCGACTTCGAGACCAAGGCCGCCGCGCTGGCCAGCATCATCAGCGGCCAGCAGGACCGGGTGAGCCGGCGCAAAGTGGTCTCGCCGGTGGACGGCGTGGTCGACCGCATCCTGGTGCCCACGCTGGGCGGCGTGGCCCAGCCCGGCAAGGCCATCATGGAGATCGTGCCCGAAGAGGCCCGGCTGCTGTTCAACGTGCGGGTCAAGCCGGCCGATGTGGGCTTCATCCGTGTGGGCCAGGACGCCCATGTGCGCGTGCTGGCCTACGACACCAGCACCTACGGCAAGATGGAAGGCAAGGTGCACAACCTGGGTGCCGACGCGTTGCTGGACGAGAAAAGCGGCGAGCCCTACTTCGAGGTGCAGATCAGCGCCGCCCGCGACCAGCTCAAGCTGCAAGGCAAGCCGCTGGCCATCACGCCCGGCATGCCGGTGGACATCGGCATCCTCACCGGCGAGCGCAGCGTGGCGCAGTACCTGCTCAAGCCGGTGTTGCGCAGCATCCAGGGCGCGCTGCAGGAACGCTGAACTCCCGCCCGCACGCAGCCCCGCCTTCCGTTTCGAAAGAGCCTCCGACGATGTCCTGTTTCACCACGTCTGCCCGAACGGCAGGCCTGTTGCTGTGCCTGTCGGTCTGGCCGCTGCTGGCTCTGGCGCAAGACGCAGGCGTGCCCGGCCCGCTGCTGTTTCCCTGGGTGCGCGTTGCCGAGCCGGTGTAGCCCGCCGAGGTGCCCCCGCCCCCGGCCGCCGACCAGGCCGAGAGCCTGGCGGACCTGCTGGCCCGCACCCTGCCGCTGGAGCCGCAAGTGCGTGTCGCCCGCGCGCTGGGTGATGCTGCCGACGCGCGCCGGGTGCAGGCCCGCTCGCGGCTGGGCCCTGCGCTGTATCTGCAGGTCAACACCGGCCAGGGCCGCGAGACCGAAATCTTCCAGGGCGACATCAACCGCACCACCAACCGCACCGAAGCCGGCCTGCGCTGGAACCTCTACAACAGCGGCAACGACCAGGCCGAGCTGCGGGCCAGCGCGCGTGAACTGGCTGCCACCGAGGAAGATGTGCGCCGCGCCCGTGAAGACACGGCAGAGCGCGTGGCCGAGACCTACGTGCAGCTGCTGTTCGTCCAGCAGCAGTTGCCGGCCGCCGCCGAACGCCTGTCGGCGGTGCGCAAGCTGGCTGCCCAGGTGCAGCAGCAGACCGAGGCAGCCAAGGCCAGCGCGGCCGATGCCACCCAGGCAGAGGCGTCGCTGCTGGACGCCGAGATCGCGTTCGAACAGTTGCAGGCCGACCACGCCAGCGCCCGCGCCAGGCTCGCTGCGCAGGTGGGCAGCGAGGTGCGCAATGTGCTGCCGGTGGTGCTGGGCACCGTGCCACCAGTGGCCCTGCAGACCGGACAACCAGGTCTGGTGACGGCGGCGCAACTGCGCGCCCAGGCCGCGCGTGCGCGGGTGCGTCCGCCGGTGTTGCTGCTGGCGCCGCGCATCGACCTGGAAGTGCGCCAGCGCCTGAGCGACCGCACCAGCCCCGTGCTCACCACCGAGCAGACGAGCAACTGGCAGCTCACCGCGCGCTGGGACTTCCCGGTGCTGGGCGAGACCGTGGCGCGCCGCAATGAAGGCCTGCGCCGGGCCGAGGCGGCCGAGGCCGAGGCCGATCGTGTGGAACGTGGCGTGCAGGCCGACCTGAAGGCGCTGGACGCCCGCATCGACATCGCCGAGCGCGCGGTGGCGGTGCTGGACCGCCAGGCCCTGCAGTACGCCCAGCCGGTGCGTGCCGGCGAGTTGCAGTTCGACGCCGGCCGGCGCAGCCTGCAACAGCTGATCGTCCTGCGCGACAACAGCTACGCCGTCGCCCAGCGCCGCGCCGATCAGGCCAACCGCCTGCTGGCTGCGCAAATGCGCAAGTTGGCGCTGACAGGGCAGTTGCTGCCGGCCTTGGGCCTGGGCGGCTGAGCAACCGCAGGCCCGGTGCCGGCCGGCGGCCTGCTGCACGCCGGCCGGTCGTCTGGTGCATGCCCGCAGGGGCTGCGCCGCCACAATCGGCCGATGCCAACGGCTGACACCTCCGGCCCAGCCGCCATCGAACCGTTGGCCGACGCCTGGTTCGCTGCCCGCGGCTGGCAGCCCTTCGACTTCCAGCGCCAGGTCTGGGCTGCCATGGCCGCCGGGCGTGGCGGCCTGCTGCATGCCACCACCGGCGCCGGCAAAACCTATGCGGTGGCGCTGGGCGCGCTGGCCAGGGCGGCTGCGCTGGGGGTGCCGGCGGATGGCAAGGCGGCGCCGCCAGTCGGCCTGCTGTGGATCACGCCGATGCGCGCGCTGGCCGCCGACAGCCAGCGCGCGCTGGCCGCGCCGCTGGCCGACCTGGCGCCGGCCTGGACCCTGGGCCTGCGCAGCGGCGACACCACCTCGGCCGAGCGTGCCCGGCAAGACCGGCGCCTGCCCACGGTGCTGGTCAGCACGCCCGAATCGCTGACCCTGTTGCTGACCCGCGCCGACGCCGCCGAGCGCCTGCCCGGCGTGCACACCGTGGTGGTGGACGAATGGCACGAGCTGGTCGGCAACAAGCGCGGCGTGCAGGTGCAG
>JBBRVT010000574.1:0-2769 GCA_038246615.1 Burkholderiales bacterium | reverse complement strand
GCCAACGCGCTGGGGCGCTTCTTAGGCACCTTGCTTTCAGGCCTGCTCTACCAATGGGGCGGACTGCTGTTTTCGCTGATCGGCTCGGCCGTGATGTTGATCACCTGCTGGCTCATCACCTTGGCGCTGCCGGTGAAGATGCCGGGCAAGTCAGTGGAGGCTTTGCCTGCCGAAGGCCTGAGCACCATGCCAAGTCCCACCTCGAACACGATCGGGCCAGTGGTGTCCGCTGATCGGAGCCCATGATGGAAGAAAAGACCGCTGTCGCCTTGCTTGCCGCACTGGCCCAGGGTATGCGCCTGCGCATCTTTCGCGCGCTGGTGGGCGCCGGCCCGCAAGGCCTGACGCCGGGCGCGCTGTCGGCCACGCTCGACGTGCCTGCCTCAACCTTGTCCTTCCACCTGAAGGAGCTGACGACCTCCGGACTGGTGACGCAGGAACGCGATGGCCGCCATCTCCACTATCGCCCGGCGCTCGACCAGATGAACGCGCTGCTGGCCTACCTCACAGCCCACTGTTGTCAGGGCGTCGATGGTGGCAGTTGCGAGATCCAGCCGCCGGGCTGCACCACCTTCTGAGTCGGTCCTTCGTAGACGTTCACCCGACCACTGCAACGCCGGTCAACGAAACCGCCCAGGGAGCGCTACTTCACCGTCTGGGCGTTCGTCTGCATCGTTGTTGGCATCGCGCTCGGACAACTGCTGCCCGGCCCGTTTCAGGCCATCGGCGGCATGGAGGTCGCCAAGGTCAACCTGCCGGTCGGGCTGTTGATCTGGGTGATGATCATCCCGATGCTGCTGAAGGTGGACTTCAGCGCACTGTCGGAGGTCAAGCAGCATTGGCGCGGCATCGGCGTCACGTTGTTCGTCAACTGGGCCGTCAAGCCGTTCTCGATGGCGCTGCTCGGCTGGATCTTCATCCGCCACGTCTTCGCGCCGTACCTTCCGGCGAGCCAGCTCGACAGCGAAGTACCCGTCATGCTGCTGGTCGTGCGCTGGTTGAGTTCGAGCAAGGGCGGGTACGAGCGAGGCCGGGCAGTGCACTGAGGCAGCACCACGAACGGACGCCATCACGATCTTCCACAACCCGGCCTGCGGCACCTCTCGCAACGTGCTCGCGCTGACCCGCAGCAGCGGCGCCGAGCCTGTCGTCGTTGACTGTCAAGATGACGATGTAGCGCCAGGCGCCGTGTTCGTCCAGGCTCAGAGGTTGGAGGCAATCCCATGGGCCCACGCCGCCATGACACACGGGCGCGTTTGACGTCATCGGCCTGCAACATTCAGCGCCCAAACTCGATGCTTTGAGGCTCAGGCAATGACGTCCAACGAAAACTCCAGCCACCCAGGCGCCTGGGACGACGAAGCCTGCCTGACGCTGATCGACGCGCTGTGGGCCTTGCGACAGTCGCTGCTCGACCAGCAGCCCAGCCTTGCTGCCCGCCTGCGGGCGGTCGATCCGGCGCACCAGGCCAGCGCGATCAACCTGGCGCACTACCTGGCGATGCGTCGCATCGACCTGCGCCAGCTGCAGGACCGGCTGGCCCGCATGGGTGTGTCGTCACTGGGCCGGGCCGAGACCCATGTGCTGGCCAACGTCGACAAGGTGCTGGGTGTGCTGCACCGCATCGCGGGGCGGCGCTGGACCGCCCTGTCACCCGACGAGCCCACCGGCTACAACCGCGGCCCGGCCCTGCTCCAACGCAATGCGCAGGCGCTGTTCGGCCCGCCCCCGGCCAAGCGCAGCGTGCGCATCATGGTCACCCTGCCCGGCACCGCGGCCTCCGACGAAGGTCTGGTGGCAAGCCTGGTCGACGCGGGCATGGACATCGCGCGCATCAACTGCGCCCACGACGGCGCCGCCGACTGGGTGGCCATGGCCGACAACGTGCGCCGTGCCGCCGTGCATGCGGGCCGGTCGGTGCAGGTGCTGATGGACCTGGCCGGCCCCAAGCTGCGCACCGGCCCGCTGGACAGCGCGCCCGCCGTGATCAAGCTCAAGCCCAAGCGTGACGCGCTGGGTCGCGTGACGATGCCAGCCTGCCTGGGCCTGCGTGCAGCGGGCTCGTCGGCATTGATCGCCGGTGCCAGCGTGTGCCTGGGGGTCGAGGCCCTGTGGCTGCAGACACTGCTGGTGGGCGACCGGATCGACCTGTGCGATGCACGCTCGGCCAAGCGGCGGTTCAAGGTGATCGACCGCCAGGACGCCGGCGTGCTGGTCGAGTGTGATCGCACCGCCTACCTGACGTCCGACACCGTGCTGCGCCTGCACCGCCGCGATCAGCACCACGCCAGCACACCCCTGACCGACCTGCCATCAACCGCAGGCGAGCTGCACCTGCAGCGCGGTGATGTCCTGCGCCTGGTGTCGCAGGGTCTGGGCCACGACGCCGTTGCCGCCGCCAAGGGCCAGCGCGCTCAACCGGCCACCCTGGCGTGCACCCTGCCGCAAGCCCTGGCGCATGTGCGCAAGGGCGAGCGCATCTGGTTCGACGACGGGCGCATCGGCGGTGTGGTGCAGCGCGCTACCGCCGCGCGCGTGGACATCGAGATCACCGATGCGCGTGATGGCGGCGAGCACCTGGCAGCCGACAAGGGCATCAATTTTCCCGACACCCGCCTCGACCTGCCGGCGCTGACCGCCAAGGACCTTGAGGATCTGGCCGTGGTGGCGCACCATGCCGACATCGTGGGCATGTCGTTTGCGCAGTCGGCCGCCGATGTGCAGGCCCTGCGCCAGCGCCTGGTCGAACTGGGCGCCGGCCATGTCGGG
>JBBRVT010000573.1:0-2774 GCA_038246615.1 Burkholderiales bacterium | reverse complement strand
TGCCAGAACAGCGCGTCAAAGGGCGCCCGATCTAGGCGCAAAGCGCAGCCATAGCCCGGGCTATGGCGAGCATTTGCAACGACGAGCGGGGGCACTTTGGCGTGATGAGCGGGCATGAACGAAAGACTCTCAGGCTCTCAGTTACCATCCCGCCGCTTTTTCACCCACCGGCGCCCACCATGCAAGTTGTCTGCCTCGACCTCGAAGGCGTGCTGATTCCCGAGATCTGGATCGCCTTTGCAGAGCGCACCGGGATCGCCGACTTCCGCCGCACCACGCGCGACGAGCCCGACTACGACAAGCTGATGCGCTGGCGCCTGGCCCTGCTGAAGCAGCATGGCCTGAAGCTGGCCGACATCCAGGCGGTGATCGGCGGCATGGCGCCGATGGACGGCGCGAAGGACTTTCTCGACGACCTGCGGGCCCGCTACCAGGTGATCATCCTGTCAGACACCTTCTACGAGTTTGCCGACCCGATGATGCGCCAGCTGGGCCGGCCGACGCTGTTCTGCCACCGGCTGGTGATCGACGCCGACGGCTTCGTGGCCGGCTACAAGCTGCGCCAGCCCGACCAGAAGGCGCATGCCGTCAACGCGCTGAAAGGCCTGAACTACCAGGTGATCGCCGCCGGCGACAGCTACAACGACACCGGCATGCTCGGCGCGGCCGATGCGGGCTTCTTCATCCACGCGCCCGAGCGCATCGTGGCGCAGTTTCCGCAGTACCCGGTCAACCGCAGCTATGCCGAGTTGAAGGCCAGCATCGACGGCGCCGCCGCGCGCCTGCTGGCGGCCTGAGGGCCACTTGAGGGCAACCTGAGGGCAACCTGAGTGCCGCGCGTTGGCGGTGTGCTGACCTGCTCGCCCACCAGAACGCCCATCGACAGCGCATTGAACAGCGCGGTGCGGAAGGCGTCGCCGCCGTTCCAGTGCAGCTGCGGCGGCGTGCGCAGGTCGACGAGCAGCCGGTGCACCAACAGCAGCGGTGCTGCGGCCGGGGCAACGGCGGGGTCGGTGTGGGTGATCGGCCGATTTTCTCGCAGCGGGCTCAACGCATCAGGCTGTCGCGTGCCAGCACGCAGCGGCCGGCAGCGCAGACCGCGCCCGGGTCGGGCACGACACTGCAGGTCGACATGCGCCCTTCTGCCGCCTCGCGCTGGCGCTGGCGCTGGGCCAGGTCCTGCGACCAGGCCTCCAGCCGGTCCTCCTGGCTGGCGCTGGACGACCAGGCGATCCAGCGTGCCGGCCCGCCGCAGGCCTTGCTGCCGATCGGCAGCGTGCGGCACTCGGCGGCGCTGCTGCAGGCCGCCAGGCCCACCTCCGCCTCGATGCGCTGCAGCAGCGCAGACTCGGCCGCCGCAGCGCTGACGGCCATCGGCTGGGCCTGGCAGGCTGCCATCATCACTGCCAACATCAGCGCCACCGGCAGCGCCAGCAGCAGAGGCACGGCGCTGCGACGGTGGTCGGGCCGGGTGTGCTGGCAGGGTGGACGCATGGCCGGTCTCCGGGCGGCACAACCGGCAACCCTGGACGCATCTTGCCGCAGGCCGATGGCCCGGGTGTTGCCACCGCGCAAACCCCGGCCCGTACCCGGCGCACCGCACGCAGGCATGATCGGGTCATGACCGCCCTCTCCGTCCTCGATCTCGCCCCCATCGTCGAAGGCAGCAACGCCGCCGAGAGCCTGCACCGCGCGCTCGACCTGGCACAGCATGCCGAAGGCTGGGGCTTCAAGCGCTACTGGCTGGCCGAGCACCACAACATGGACGGCGTGGCCTGCAGTGCCACCGCCGTGCTGGTGGGCCATGTGGCCGGCGGCACCAAGACCATCCGCGTCGGCTCGGGTGGGGTGATGCTGCCCAACCATGCGCCGCTGGTGATCGCCGAGCAGTTCGGCACCCTGGCCACGCTGTACCCCGGCCGCATCGACCTGGGCCTGGGCCGCGCACCGGGCACCGACCAGATGACGGCGCGTGCGCTGCGCCAGAACCTGGTACGGGACGAAGACGCCTTTCCGCAGGATGTGGTCGAGCTGCAGGCCTACCTGGCAGATGCCCAGCCTGGCCAGGCGGTGCGCGCCATCCCCGGCATGGGCACGCACGTCCCGATCTGGCTGCTGGGCAGCAGCCTCTACAGCGCCCAGCTGGCCGCCTACCTGGGCCTGCCGTTCGCCTTTGCATCGCACTTCGCGCCCGACTACCTGCTGCAGGCGCTCGACATCTACCGCAGCAGCTACCGGCCGAGTGCCGACTGGCCGGCGCCGCATGCGATGGTGGCCGTCAACGTGGTGGCCGCCGACACCGACGACGAGGCGGCGACGCTGTTCACCTCGATCCAGCAGCGCTTCCTGGGCATGCAGCGCGGCGTGCGCGGCCCGCTGCCGAGGCCGATCAGCCCCGACGCGATGGACGCGCTGTGGAGCCCGCGCGAAAAGGCGGGCGTGCAACGCATGCTGGTGGCCAGCGCGGTGGGCGGCCCGGCAGCCGTGCGGGCGCAGCTGCAGGCCATCGTGGCGCAGACCGGGGCGAATGAGCTGATCGCCGCCGGCGCCATCCACAGCCATGCCGCGCGGCTGCACAGCTACGAGCTGCTGGCCGAGGTGGGCCGGGGCCTTCAGCCGTTGCGCGCGACGGCCTGAGAGCCTGAGAGCGCCCCCAGACCTGCCGCTGCGCGTCAGGCCCCCCGAGGGGGATGAGGAAACTTGGGAGCGGCCCGGCGTTTCCTCATGAGTCTTTCGTTCACGCCCGCTCATCACGCCAAAGTGCCCCCGCTCGT
>JBBRVT010000572.1:0-2783 GCA_038246615.1 Burkholderiales bacterium | reverse complement strand
AGGGCAGCGCATCAGCTTTGCCTACCGCGGCCTCACCGAGGCGGGCGTGCCGCGTTTCGCCAGCTTTCTGCGCGTGCGGCCAGCGGGCCTTTGAAGGCGGCCGCCAACTGGGCCACCATCGGCACCAGCGCGGGCACCAGCGCGGGCACCAGCGAGGAAACCAGCGCGGAAACCAGCACGGGTGCCGGCCGGCTGCGCCAGCGCTGCAGGCGTTGCCAAAGCCGCCAGCCGGCCCACAGCCGGCCGGCCAGCCAGGCCAGGCGGCGCGGTCGCCACACTACTAGCACCGCCACGCCCACGCCGACCCATTGCGGGTGGGCCTTCAGCCAGCGCCACCCCTGGCGCAGCTGGTCGACCAGACCCAGCGGCGTGCGCAGCACCTGTGCGTCGTCGGCCAGCTGCGCCCGCAGCACGGCGCTGCGCGCCAGCAGCAGCCGGCTGCGCAGATCCAGATCCTGCTGGCGGGCATTGAAGAACATCAGGCCGGCGGCGTCGGGTCGAGCCCGGCGCGGTCACGGGCCAGCTCGGCGCGGCTGTCGGGCAGGGCGCCGCCCGGGTTGGCCAGCCGCAGCCGCGCCTGGTTGAACATGTAGGCGCCGATGCCCAGGCAGCCCAGGGTCAGCAGGGCCAGCACCAGCGGGCGCCAGGCCTCGGGCGTCAGCGACACCAGCATGGCCACGCCCAGCAGCAGGCCCAGCGCGATGAACAGCAGTGCCACGCCGGCCCACACCAGCGCATCGAAGATGCGCAGCTTCTCCCGCTCGAACTCGTTGGCCACCAGGTCCAGGCGCAGCTGGACGGTCTCCAGCAAGGTGCCCAGCAAGCGTTGCAGTGACTGGAACAAGCCGCGGCCGGGCTCGGGCGGCGGTGCGCCGTTCGGCCCGGCCACGACGGTCAACGCCGGCTGATCAACAAGCCGATGATCAGCCCGACACCGGCGGCCGCGCCGATGGCCTTCCAGGGGTGATCATGCACGTAGTCGTCGGCCGCATGGCCGGCGGCCCTGGCCTTGGCGACCGCGCTGTCCTGCATCTCGGCCAGCTGCAGCTTGGCGCGGCTGATGCGCTCCTCGACCTGGTCGCGCCATTCGGTGGCGTTGGCGCCGGTCTGCTCGGCGCCCAGGCGCAGCAACTCCTCGGCGTCGCGGATCACCAGGCGCAGGTCGGCCATCAGCTTGTCCTTCTGGGCGAGGGTGGTGTCGTTCATGGCAGCAGTCCTTGAGGTTGGTTGCAGATTGGTTGCAGGTAAATGAGAGCGCGGGCGGCACGCCAGGGTTCCGTTGTCGACAGGCGTCAGAGCACTTCGGACGCAAAGTCAGCCAGGCGTGACCGTTCGCCGCGCGCCAGCATCACATGC
Organism: Burkholderiales bacterium; assembly: GCA_038246615.1. GTDB lineage: Bacteria > Pseudomonadota > Gammaproteobacteria > Burkholderiales > Burkholderiaceae_C > Pseudaquabacterium. The sequence goes on along the minus strand of JBBRVT010000572.1, from coordinate 1,427 downwards.
CCCGAGTGCGGCCAGCCCTTGAAGCGGTCGACCGCATAGGTGAGGCCCGACGAGCCCTCGGTGAGGTAGGGCGTGTCGATCTGCGCCAGGTTGCCCAGGCAGACGATTTTGGTGCCAGGCCCCGCCCGTGTGATCAGCGTCTTCATCTGTTTCGGCGTCAGGTTTTGCGCTTCATCAATGATGACGAACTTGTTCAGGAAGGTGCGCCCGCGCATGAAGTTCAGGCTCTTGATCTTGATCTTGCTACGCACCAGGTCCTGCGTGGCGGCGCGGCCCCACTCGCCGGCCGAGCCGTCGCCCTTGGCCAGAACCTCCAGGTTGTCGTCGAGCGCGCCCATCCACGGGCCCATCTTTTCTTCCTCGGTGCCTGGCAGGAAGCCGATGTCCTCGCCCACCGGCACGGTGACCCGGGTGACGATGATCTCGGTGTAGCGGCGGTCGTCCAGCACCTGGCTCAGGCCGGCGGCCAGCGTCATCAGCGTCTTGCCGGTGCCTGCGGTGCCGGTCAGGCTGACGAAGTCGCATTCCGGGTCGGTGAGCAGGTTCAGCGCGAAGTTCTGCTCGCGGTTGCGCGCGATGACGCCCCACACCGAGTTCTTGGCATGGGTGAAATCGCGCAAGGTCTTCAGCACTGCGGTCTTGCCGGTGATCTCGGTGACGCGGGCATAGAGCGCTGCCGCGCCCGGCTGCTCGAGGTAGACAAACTGGTTGACCATCAGCACCGGCACCATCGGCCCGGCGATGCGGTAGAAGGTGTGGCCGCCCTGCTGCCAGCTTTCCATGGTCTTGCCATGGCGCTCCCAGAAGTCGGCCGGCAGCGGCAGCACGCCGGTGTAGAGCAGGTCGCCGTCTTCCAGCACCTTGTCGTTGAAGTAATCCTCGGCCGCCAGACCCAGGGCGCGCGCTTTCACGCGCATGTTGATGTCCTTGGACACCAGCACCACCTCGCGGCCGGCGGGCTTGCCCGCCTCGGCCTCGCGCAGGCTCTTGACCACCCCCAGGATCTGGTTGTCGGCCTTGCCCTGCGGCAGGCCGGCGGGCAGTTGCACGTCCATCAGCAGGGTCTGGAAGTACAGCTTGCCGCCGGCGTCCTTGTGGCCGGTCTTGTTCAGCGGGATGCCGACGGCGGGGTCGAGGCTGCCGTCCGGGTTGGTGGAGCTGGCCAGCACGTCCATCTCGCGGCTGACCTGGCGCGCATTGCGCGCCACCTCGCTCATGCCCTTCTTGTGGCCGTCGAGTTCTTCCAGCGTGATCATCGGCAGGAAGACGTCGTGCTCCTCGAAGCGGAACAGACTCATCGGGTCGTGCATCAGCACGTTGGTGTCGAGCACGAACAGCTTGGCGGGGCCGCTGCCGCGCGGCGAGCGCAGACGCTGCTTTTGGCCACCGGCCGGGACGGGGGCGGTTGCCAGCGAGACCTGCTTGGT
>JBBRVT010000571.1:0-2785 GCA_038246615.1 Burkholderiales bacterium | reverse complement strand
TGGCGCCTTCATTGCGCCGGTGGTGATCGGTGAGCAGATCAAGGCCGGCACGCCGCAATACGCGATGTACGGCTTCGCCGTCTTCTACGCGCTGTGCCTGGTCATCAACTGGTGGTTCTACCTGCGCAAGAACGCGTACGTACAGAACCCCTGATCGGGTATGTCGCACCTACCAAACCCGGCCTCTGACCATGGTTGCCACCCACCTGATCGCCGACTGGAATCCCGAGGATCTCGGGTTCTGGCAGCAACGCGGCTGCCGCGTGGCGCGGCGCAACCTGTGGTTGTCGATCCCGGCGCTGGCACTGGCCTTTGCGGTGTGGATGCTGTGGTCGGTGGTAGTGGTTTACCTGCCGGCAGCCGGCTTCCGCTACAGCAGCAACCAGCTGTTCTGGCTGGCCGCGCTGCCCGCGCTGTGCGGCGCCACGCTGCGCATCTTCTACGCCTTTGCGGCCACGGCCATCGGCGGCCGCGCCTGGACGGCGATCTCCACGGCCGCGCTGCTGCTGCCGGCGCTGGGCATCGGCTGGGCGGTGCAGCGGCCCGACACGCCCTACGAACTGATGGTGGCACTGGCGCTGCTGTGCGGCCTGGGTGGCGGCAACTTTGCCAGCTCGATGGCCCACATCAGCGACTTCTACCCGCGCGCGCAGAAGGGCTACGCGCTAGGCATGAACGCCGGCCTCGGCCAGCTGGGCGTGGCGCTGGTGCAGTTTGTGGTGCCGGTGGTCATCGTCAGCGGTGTCTTGGGCGGGTTTGGTGTATTTGGCGGCACACCGCAGATCAACGGGCAAGGCCAGCCACAGTGGCTGCAGAACGCCGGTTTTGTCTGGGTGCCCTTGATCATCGCCAGTGCCCTGGCCGCCTGGTTCGGCATGGACGACATTGCCGAAGCCCGGCCGGGCTTTGCCGATCAGGCCGTGATCTTTGCGCGCAAGCACAACTGGCTGATGTGCTGGCTGACCCTCGGCACCTTCGGCAGCTTCATTGGCTTTTCGGCGGGGCTGCCGCTGCTGGTGCAGAGCCAGTTTCCGGCCATGGCCACTTTGCACTGGGCCTGGCTGGGCCCGCTGCTGGGAAGCGTGATGCTGCCGCTGGGCGCTTCGCTGGCCGACCGCTACGGCGGCGCGCGCTTGATTTTCTGGTGTTTTGTGGCCATGGCTGCAGGCGTGCTGGCGGTGATGCAGTGCCTGCCCGGGCCGGGCAACGCAGGCCAGTTCAATGGCTTTCTGGCCAGCTTTGGCCTGCTGTTTGCGGCCGCCGGCCTGGGCTACGGCAGCAGCTTGCGCATGATCCCGTTGATCTTTCTCGCCGAACGCCAGCGTGCCGCCAAGCCGGAGCCCGAGGCGCAGGCCCAGGCGCTGCGCGACGGCAACAAGGAAGCCGCTGCGGTGCTGGGTTTTGCCAGTGCCTTGGGCGCCTACGGCGGCTTCGTCATTCCCAAGAGCTACGGCAGCGCCATCGCGCTGACCGGCAGCCCCACGGCAGCGCTGCAGGTGTTCTTTCTCTTCTATCTCAGCTGCATCGCGGTGACCTGGTGGCACTACAGCCGCCACAACGCGCCGATGCCCTGCTGAACCCGCTTTTTTCCCGAAGGACGACGACATGAGCCACTTTCTCGACCGACTCACCCACTTCAGCCAGCCCAAGGAAAACTTCTCCGACGGCCACGGCGTCACCACCGGCGACGACCGCACCTGGGAAGACGCCTACCGCAACCGCTGGGCGCACGACAAGATCGTGCGCAGCACGCATGGCGTCAACTGCACCGGCAGCTGCAGCTGGAAGATCTACGTCAAGGGCGGCATCGTCACCTGGGAAACCCAGCAGACCGATTACCCGCGCACCCGCTGGGACATGCCCAACCACGAGCCGCGTGGCTGTGCCCGCGGTGCCAGCTACAGCTGGTATTTGTACAGCGCCAACCGCGTCAAGTACCCGATGGTGCGCGGCCGGTTGCTGCAGCGCTGGCGCGCCGCGCTGAAAGTGGCCAAGACGCCGGTGGACGCCTGGGCCAGCATCGTCGAGAACCCCGAAGCCCGCCGCGATTACCAGCAGGTGCGCGGCATGGGCGGCTTTGTGCGCAGCCACTGGGATGAAGTGAACCAGCTGATCGCCGCGGCCAACGTCTACACCATCAAGCAGCACGGCCCCGACCGCATCATCGGCTTCAGCCCGATCCCGGCCATGAGCATGGTCAGCTATGCCGCGGGCAGCCGCTACCTCAGCCTGATCGGCGGCGTCAGCATGAGCTTCTACGACTGGTACTGCGATCTGCCGCCAGCCAGCCCGCAGGTCTGGGGCGAGCAGACCGACGTGCCCGAATCGGCCGATTGGTACAACAGCAGCTACATCATCGCCTGGGGCAGCAACGTGCCGCAGACGCGCACGCCTGACGCCCACTTCTTCACCGAGGTGCGCTACAAGGGCACCAAGACGGTGGCGGTGACACCCGACTACAGCGAAGTAGCCAAGCTGTCCGACATCTGGCTGCACCCCAAGCAGGGCACCGACGCCGCGCTGGCGATGGCCATGGGCCATGTCGCGCTCAATGAGTTTTACTTCAAGCAGCGCAGCAGCTACTTCGACGACTACGCGCGCCGCTATACCGATCTGCCGCTGCTGGTGATGCTCAAGGAGCACAAGCTGGCCGACGGCACCACCACGCTGGTGCCCGACCGCTATGTGCGCGCCAGCGACTTCAACGGCAAGCTCGGCCAGGACAACAACCCCGAGTGGAAGACCGTGGCCTTCGACACCAGCGGCCGCGCCGTGCTGCCCAACG
>JBBRVT010000570.1:0-2795 GCA_038246615.1 Burkholderiales bacterium | reverse complement strand
GCTGCTGCGGCAGCTGGGCACCGATGCGGCCACGCCGCCTGGCGAGTTGCGCGCGGTGCGCCAGTTCAGCGCCACCTGGGCCAGGTTGCGGGTGGAGCAGCAGCTGGCCCGCGCGTTGGCGCGCCAGCCCGACAACGCCGGCCCGTTGAACTCGCAGCGCCTGATGCTGCAGGCACTGCAGCGCCTGGCCCAGCTGTCACCAGCCTATCTGCAGCGCTTCATGGCCCATGCCGACGCGTTGCTGTGGCTGGAAGACCAGGCGGGCGCCGCAGCGGCTTCAGTGCCGGCGGCCCGCCCGGACGCAGCACGCAAACGGCGGCTGCGGCCGGGCCGGGCCGGCTGACGCGGCGGCACGGCGGCGCGGCCCAGACCGGCCAGCGCCATCAGAACCGTCAGAACCGTCAGAACCGGAACTCGGCGCGCAGGTTCACCGTGGTGAAGGTGCGGGCGCGGCTGTCGGTGGCCTCGCTGCTGCCGTCGGCCAGGCGCGTGGTGCTGCCGCTGTCGTAGCGCTGCGCGCTGGCATTGCTGACGGTCAGGCGCAGGCTGGCGTCGGCGTTCATCCGCCACAGGGCGTTCAGGTCGAGCACCGGCTTGGCACCCTGGCGTGCAAAGCGGTCGTCGATCTCCTGCACCCGGAAGCCGGGCGTGTAGTTCAGGCTGGTGCCCACGGTCAGCGGCAGGCCCTTGACCGGCCAGTCCAGGCCGAGGTTGGCGGTCCAGGGCGGCTGGCCCTCCAGCCGGTTGTCGGGGCCCTGCACGCCGGCCACGCGGCTCCACATCAGGCTGGCGTTGGCGCGCAGACTGATGCCCTGCACGGTGGCCGGGGCGCCGGCCCACAGGTCGACCAGGCGGGCCTTGGCCTCCAGCTCCAGGCCGGCGGCATCGGCGCTGCCCACGTTCTGCGGCTGCGCCACGAAGCGCGGCACGCTGGCCCAGGGCACCACCACCGGCGCATTGCTGCGCACGGTGCGGATCAGGTCGTCGATGCGCCGCAGGTAGACGTTGGCACTGAGCACGCCGCCGGCATCCAGGTAATGCTCGTAGCCCAGCTCCAGGCCCCAGGCCAGCTCGGGCTTCAGCCTGGGGTTGCCCAGGCGGTCGGGCTTGGTGGCGATGTTGGGCTGGCTGGTGTCGTCGTAGTCGGTCGCGGTGGTGGGCCGGGCGATCAGCTGGTTGAGGTTGGGCGACCGGTAGCTGCGGGTCAGGCTCAGGCGCAACTGGTCACGCGGGGCACCGGGAAACTTCCACACCATGTGCGCCAGCGGCGCGAACACCGCGCTGCGGTTGGCCACTGCGGGCTGGTTCAGCAGCGCGTCGCTGCGGGTGTCGATGGCCTCCCAGCGGGCGCCCAGGTAGAAGGAGAAGGCCTTGCTCCATTCCCATTCGTCCTGGGCATACAGCGCCACCCGCTGCACCCTGGCCTGCAGGGTGTCGCCGAAGCCGCTGTTGAACCGCACACCGTTGATGCTGACGGTGCGGCGGTCGTCGCGGGTGGTGTGCTCCAGCTCCCAGCCGGCGCTGGCGCTGTGGCGGTCGGCGATCAGCTGCGCGTACTTGCCGTTCATGTCCAGCGAGACCTCGCGGTTGCCGCTGTCGTCCACCCGCTGGCGCGGCGCGCCGGTGTTGCCGGCCATGCTGCCGCCGGTCTCGAACCGGTCGGTGCGGGTGCTGGCGTCGGACAGCCGGCCGCCAAAGCGAACCAGCAGGCGGCCGCCGCCGCCGGTGCTGGTGTTCCAGGCACCCGACAGCCGCGCCATCTGCCAGTCGCTCTCGGTCTGGCTGGTGGCGCGGGTGTAGGGCACATCGGCACCCAGCGGCTGGTCGAGCAGGGCCAGGCCGTTGCCGCGGCTGCGCACCATGTTCAGGAAGGGCTGCAGGTCCAGGCTCTGGCCCGGCCCCAGGCGCCACTGCAGCCGGCCGCTGGCAAACAGGCCGCGGCGCTGGCTGTCGCTGTTGCTGTGTACCCGCTGGTCCAGCGTGGTGTTGCCGGCGGCATCGCGGCCCAGGGTGCGGGTGTCGGTGTCGCTGTCCTGGCCGCCCTGGAAGGCCGTGGCCGACAGGTTGTAGCCGAGGCTGCCGCTGGTGCCGCTGGTGGCCCAGCTGGCGCCCAGTTGCGGCCGGCTGCCATCGGCGCCGCCGCCCAGCTTGAACTCGTTGGCCTTGCGCTTGAAGTTGCTGCGCAGTACCACGTTGATGGTGCCGGCGATGGCGCGGGTGCCGAACTCGGCGACCGGCGCCCGCATGATCTCGATCTTCTCGATCTGGTCGGGTGCGATCGAATCCAGCGAGAAGCCCGGCGCCATGCGCTGGCCGTCGATCAGGATCTGGGTGTAGCCACCGCCCATGCCGCGCATGCGCACCTGGCCGCCGCGCCCGGGCGGGCCGCCCAGGGTGACGCCGGGCAGGCGCTTGAGCACCTCGCCCAGGCTGGCGTCGCCCATGCGGTCGAGCTCTTCACGGCCGTAGGTGATGCGCGAGGCGGTGGCGCGGCGGCGCTCGTCATTGCTCTCGGGCGCGGTGGTGCCGGTGATCTCCACCTTCTGCGGTGCGGCCGGTGCGGCTGGTGCAGCTGGTGCGGCTGGTGCGGTCGGTGCGGTCGGTGCGGACGCGCCGGCGGCCGGCGGCGCTGCGGCGGTCTGCGCCTGCAACGCCGCCGGGCTGGCGGCCAGCAGCAGGCAGGCCGACATGGCCAGGGCGGTGGGGTTCGGGTTGAGGGCTCGCATCGTGGGCGCCGATTGTGCTGCCCGCATGCTGGTCGCATGCTGCCCACGGGCGGCCGGCCGTTTTCCGGC
>JBBRVT010000569.1:0-2810 GCA_038246615.1 Burkholderiales bacterium | reverse complement strand
GGTCGCGTCCAGGCCCATCTTGCCGCCCAGGCCGCTGACCGGGCTGGCGAAGTCGAGGTAGTCGATAGGGGTGTGTTCCACCAGCATGGTGTCGCGCACCGGGTCCATGCGCGTGGTGATGGCCCACACCACTTCTTTCCAGTCGCGGATGTCGATGTCGTCGTCGGTGACGACGATGAACTTGGTGTACATGAACTGGCGCAGAAAGCTCCACAGCCCGAACATCAGCCGCTTGGCATGGCCCGGGTAGGCCTTCTTGATGCTGATGATGGCCATGCGGTAGCTGCAGCCCTCGGGCGGCAGATAGAAGTCGGCGATCTCCGGAAACTGCTTCTGCAGGATGGGGACGAAGACCTCGTTCAGCGCCACGCCCAGGATGGCGGGTTCGTCGGGCGGCTTGCCGGTGTGGGTGGAGTGATAGATGGCGTCGCGCCGCCGCGTCAGGCGGTCGATGCGGAACACCGGAAACCAGTCCTGCTCGTTGTAGTAGCCGGTGTGGTCGCCGAAGGGGCCTTCCAGCGCGTGCAGGTAGCCGCCCTTCTCCTTGATGCGCACACCATGCGCCGACAGGCCTTCGAAACCAGGCTCGGCGGTGGGGATGTGGCCTTCCAGCACGATCTCGGCGCTGGCCGGCACCTGCAGCGCCAGGTCGCCCTCGCCCACTTTGGTGTCGACCAGCTCGGTGCGGCTGCCGCGCAGCAGGCCGGCAAACTGGTACTCGCTCAGCGTGTCGGGCACAGGCGTCACGGCGCCCAGGATGGTGGCGGGGTCGGCACCCAGCGCCACCGCGATCGGGAAGGGTTTGCCGGGGTTGGCGCGCGCGAACTCGCGGAAATCCAGCGCGCCGCCGCGGTGTGCCAGCCAGCGCATGATCACCTCCCGCGGGCCGATCACCTGCTGCCTGTAGATGCCCAGGTTCTGCCGCTTGCGCGGGCTGGCCACGCTCTGCGGCCCTCGCGTGACGACCAGGGCCCAGGTGATCAGCGGGCCGGCGTCGCCGGGCCAGCAGGTCTGCACCGGCAGTTCGCCCAGGTCGACGGCGTCGCCCTCGCGTACCAGTTCCTGACAGGGCGCGCTGCGCAGCACGGCGGGCTTCATGTCCCACACCGCCTTGGCCATCTGCAGCAATTTGCCGGCGTCTTTCAGGCCCTTGACCGGCTCGGGCTCCTTCAACCCGGCCAGCAGGCGGCCGACGTCGCGCAGTTCGCTGGCGTCGTCGGCCCCCATGCCCAGGGCCACCCGTTTAGGGGTGCCGAAAAGATTGATCAGCGCCGGCATGAGGTGCCCCTGCACCTGCGTGCACAGCACCGCAGGGCCGCCGGCCCGCAGCAATTTGTCGCCCAAAGACGTCAGTTCGAGCCGCGGTGACACCGGTTCGGCCCAGCGGCGCAGCTCGCCCAGTCGTTCCAACTGTTCGATGAAGTCCCTCAGGTCGCGATACTTCATGACTTATGAAGCTGAAGAACAGCTCCCTTGTACTTGACCGGGTATTTGCACATTCCTAGAATCCGGCTCGCCTTGAGAAATAAGGGTTAACCCGCGACGCCGACCCTGAGGTCACGTCCGGAAGGCGATTGTTGTCCGCAGAGCACCCAGCCGCGGCGGCACGCGCAGCAGATCCTGGCCCAGCGCCGGGGTCAATGTCACCGGACCGGCACGATGCCGGCCGGCCCGGGCCCGGTGGGCCCCGGCGACCGCCGAAGGGCGACGCCTGAAGGAGGGGATACAAGATGCGAGCCTATGAATGGCTGCGCCGATGCGGCCGCGAGACGGCGCAGTCGGCGCGTGTGGTGGCCAGCGACATCGGTCACGGACTGCTGGAAATCAGTCACAACACGCTGGCGCTGGTGGGGCTGGCGGCGGTGACGGTGCTGGTGCTGGCCCTGGGCCGCGCCGACCTGCGCCAGCAGGTGGAGACGACGACGCTGGGCTGGCTGCAGACCCGCCACGAGGCGCGTGAGTTGGCTTCGGGCAACCTGCTGAACAACCTGGCCGAGCCCGATGCCGTGGCCCGCGCCACGGCCATGGACCCGACCGCACTGAGCAAGGAGCAGGCGGCCGTGGCGCGCTGGATCTCGCGCCGCTACAAGGTGGCCCAGGAACCCGTGGCCGCCCTGGTGCAGGAAGCCTGGTCCATCAGCCAGCGCGCCAAGATGGACCCGACCCTGATCCTGGCCATCATGGCCGTGGAGTCCAGCTTCAACCCCTTTGCGCAGAGCCCCGTCGGCGCCCAGGGTCTGATGCAGGTGATGACGCGGGTGCATGGGGACAAGTACGAGGCCTTCGGCGGCACCCATGCGGCCTTCGACCCCATCAGCAACCTGCGCGTGGGTGTGCAGGTGCTGCGCGAGTGCATCAACCGCGCCGGCAGCGTGCGCGAGGGGCTGAAGTTCTATGTCGGCGCGGCGCTGATGGAACACGACGGCGGCTACGCGGGCAAGGTGATGATGGAGCAAGGCCTGTTGCGCCAGGTGGCCGACGGTCGCAGCGTGCCGTTCAATGCCTCGAACACGCCGCCGCGGGTGCAGCAGGCGGACAACGACGATGCCGCCACGGTGGTCATCGTCGAGACCGGCACCGCCTTGCCGCTGCCTGCGCCGCGCGCCGCCAGCGCGCCGCAGACCACCGCCAGCGACCCCGCGCAACAGGTGGCGCTTTTGCGCTGAGCTTGCGCTGAGCTTGCGCTGAGCTTGCGCTGAGCTTGCGCTGACCTTGCGCTGACCTTGCGTTGATCCTGCGTTGTTCCAGCGCTGCCCCCGCACTGCCCCACCCCCGCGGCTAAACTGCCGCCCGCTGCAGGCACGACGTCG
>JBBRVT010000568.1:0-2811 GCA_038246615.1 Burkholderiales bacterium | reverse complement strand
CCTGGTCTCACCGGCCTACACCACCGCAGCCGCCTTCCTGGCGCTGATCGCGCTGCTGGTGCTGCGGCCCGGCGGGCTGGCCACTGGCTCTGGCGGCGGGGTGCACTGATGGCCGCCGTCGCCTGGTCACGCTGGGCCTTGCTGCCCACTGCGGTGGCGGTGTACCTGGCGCCGCAGCTGGCAGGCGGCAGCGGCGCGGCCTACAGCGCAGCGGTGCTGATCGCCATCTTCGCGGTGATGGCCTACGGGCTGGACATCATCGTGTCCGACCTGGGAGAGGTGAGCCTGGCCCACACCGTGTTCTTTGCAGCGGGCAGCTACACCACCGCGCTGCTGGCCACCCGCGCCGGCGTCGGCAGCTGGGCCACGCTGGCCGGGTCGATCGCCGTGGCGCTGCTGCTGGCCGGGGTCATCGGCCTGGTGACCTTGCGGCTGCGTGAGTTCGTGTTCTCGCTGGTCACCTACGCGGTGGCGGTGGTGGCGATGACGGTGGCCGCCAACTGGCAGTTCATGGGCGGCTCCGACGGCGTGCGCGGCATCCCGCTGCTCGACCTGTCGCTGCCCGGCATCCCGCTGAAGGCCCAGGACGACCGCACGCTGTGGCCCTATGCCTTCGGCCTGCTGGTGGCCGCGTTGTACCTGGTCGACCGCTTCCGCCATTCGGCCCTGGGCGCGGCGGCGGTGATGAGCCACCTCAATCCGCGCCTGGCCACCATGAGCGGCATCGACCTGGCCCGGGTGCGCTTGCAGGTGTTCCTGGTGTCGGCACCCATCAGCGCGGCCGCCGGCTGGCTGTATGCCTACCAGCGCGCCTATGTCAGCGCCGATGTGTTGGAGAACTACTTCCTGATCCTGATGCTCACCGCCGTGGTGCTGGTGGGCCGGCGCCAGTTGCTCGGGCCGCTGCTGGCCACCGCCATGGTGCTGGTGCAGGAGAAGTTCTTCTCGCTGGGCGGCTATGTCGACAAGATCATCCTGGGCAGTGTGCTGGTGCTGATCCTGGGCTTCTTCCCGCAGGGCCTGGCCGGGCTGGTGCGGCCGCTGGCGGCGTTGCTGCGCCGCCGCCCGCCCGCCCCGCCATGAGCCGCACCGCGCCGCCCGCCGCCACAGCGGCCGTGGGCTCGCGCGAGGAAATCCTGCAGGCCGCCGCCGAGCTGTTCATGGCCTACGGCTACACCGCCACCTCGATCGACGCGGTGGCCGAGCGCCTGGGCGCCACCAAGGGCCGCATCTACCACCACTACCGCAGCAAGGCCGATCTCTACTTCGACGTACAGGTGGCCGCCATGACCCGGGTGACCGAGGCCGTGGAGCCGATTGCCAGGCAGCCCGGCAGCGCGGCCTGCCGCCTGGCGGCGATGGCACTGTGCCACGCCCGGATCCTGCTGAACGAACTGCCGATGCAGAAGGTGGCGGTGCAGGGGCTGGAGCGGCAGCTGCTGGGCAGCGCCGGCGGCCAGGCGCCGGCGTCGAAGCGCTTGCGTGCGGTGGTGCAGCTGCGTGACGACTACGAGCGCATGTTCGCCGAGGTGATCGACGACGGCATCCGCGAGGGCGTGTTCATCGACCTGCCGCCACGCCTGGCCACCAAGCCCTTCTTCGGCGTGCTGAACTGGGCCACCGTCTGGTATAGCCCGCGCCGGCTGCAGAGCGCCGAGTCGATCGACGAACTGGCGCAGGTGCTGGCCGACTATGCGATGCGCGGCATCCTGAAGCCCGCCGCTTGAAAAAGCACGAGGGCGCCTGTGGGTGCTTGTGAGCGCCCGTGGGTGCCCCTGCTGCAGCCCGGCACCAGCCGCGCTGCCCTAGCATGCAGCCATGCCCGGATTGCTGCCACCGACCAAAACAGCCCTGCTGGCGCTGGCGCCCTACCCGGGCATCGCACTGGCCGCTGTGCGGCTGCCCCGCAGCGATGCCGCATTGGCCGAGGCGATGGCCGACCTGGGTGCGCAGACCCACATCGGCTTCGACACCGAGGCCAGGCCCATCTTCAGCAAAGGCCAGGAAAGCACCGGCCCGGACGTGGTGCAGTTCGCCACCGCCACCACGGCCTACGTGCTGCAGCTGCAGCACCCGGGCTGCGAGGCACTGGCGCGCAGCCTGCTGACGCTGCACAGCGTGGTCAAGGTCGGCTTCGACCTGCAGCAGGACCTGGCGCAACTGCGGCGGCGGCTCGGCACCGAGGTGGCACCGCTGCTCGACCTGACCCGGGCGTTCCACCGCATGGGCTATCCGCGCACGCTGGGCATCCGGTCGGCGGTGGCGGTGGTGTTCGGCCAGCGGTTCGTCAAGTCCAAGCGGGTCACCACCAGCAACTGGTCCCACCAGACCCTGGATCCGCGCCAACTGCTGTATGCCGCCAACGATGCCTATGTGGCTCTGCAGGTGCTGCTGGCCCTGCAGCGCCAGGGCACGCCGCTGGCCTGACAAGGTCGGCCCTCAGGCACCGACCGGCAGCGCCTCTAGCCGCTCCGGCACCCACTGCCCGTCCCCGGGGTGTCGCAAAGTGATTGACACGTTCCGCCGCGGCCGCGTGGGCCACCATCTCCAGCGTGATCGGCACCGGCGCCTGCCCGTAGCAACCCCGTTTCCCCCGGGCGGCATCGATCCTGGACTCCATCGCGGCAAGGCCTGTTCTATCCCGTGTGAGGGGAAGCGGCCGCCCTGGCGTCGGATGCGATGATCCGGCGCCCGTCCACACCCCGCCGCCGATGCCCGCTGGTACCCGCCTGAGCCCGCCCCAACGGCTGTACGCCGCCTTCTTCCTGTACGCGATGGCCATCGGCGGACTGTTTCCACGCCTGGGCGAGT
>JBBRVT010000567.1:0-2824 GCA_038246615.1 Burkholderiales bacterium | reverse complement strand
TCCAGGTCGATCGATACGTCGGCCGGGTTGACGATGTCACCCCAGGCGTCGTCGCGGCGGTGCTTGGCCCACCAGCGCGGCAGGCTCACGCACTGGGCACGTTCCAGCACCAGGTCGCGGCCCCAGGCATCGATCGCCAGGCCGGGCCCGACGCGCAGTTCCAGCGTCTCGGCATCGAAGCCGACATGCAGCCCCGCCACCACGCCCGCACCGTGCAGCAGCCGCTGGTGGCGCCGCGATCGGCCCAGGTGGTAGCCCTGCTCGGTGCGCAATTCGTCCACGCCCAGCAGCAGTCCGAAGTGGAAATTGGTGGCGCAGGACGGGTTGTCGGGCAGGTCGGCCGCGCAGCGCGGGCGGTCGGCGCTGTCGCCGCAGGCGGTGGGCAGATCGTCGCGGGTCATGGTGATGGGTCCTGTGCGGTGGGGCGGCGGAGGGCTGGGCGTTCGGGCGTTCGGGCGGTGTGGCGGTGTGGCGGTGTGGCGATGTGGCGTCGCGGCGTCGCGGCGTTGGGCGTTGAGCGTTGAGGCGTTGGACGTTGGGCGTTTGGGCGTTCAGGCGGGGCGGCGGTCGGGCAGGCGGGCGCTCAGGCAGTGGGTGTCAGGGCGGCCGGGTTATTTCGGTTGATCAATGCGGCTGAGCAGGACGGTGGCTCAGGTCGGTGGCTCATTGCGGTGGCTCATTGCGGTGGCTCGTTGCGGCCGATCAGTGCGGTGGCTCATTGCGGTGACTCAGTGCGGTGACTCATTGCGGTGACTCAGTGCGGCCGATCAGTGCGGCGATCAGGGCGCGGCTGCGCTGCGGCCCAGCGCGCGGCCGCGCGCCGCGGCGGTGGCCTGGGCCGCGGACAGCGCCGCACTCGCGTCTTCGAACTGGCCGCGGCCCAACTCGGCGCTGCGGGCAGCGGCTTCGGCCGCCGCCAGGGCGGTGACGAAGTTGTCTTCGGCCGCTTCCAGCGCGTCGGCCAGCACGGCCGAGGCCGGTGGGCCGGCGATGGCACGCAGCCGCGCGGTGGCAGCGTCCAGGCTTTCGTGCGCACGCCACAGCGCGTCCGGCACGGCCGCGAGCCAGGCCTGCACCACCTGCAGCAGCGACGGCAGGTCGGGGTCGCCTGGCGGTCCGGGCCGCGGCGCCGCCAGCGCGCTGCGGGCGGCGGCGTGGTCGTCGCGGGCTTCTTCCCAGCCCTCGCGGGCAGTCACCACGGACGGCAGGCCTTCGATGCTGGACGCGCTCGCGTCGGGGTCGGCACGGCGCGCGGCATCGCGGGCCAGCGCCAGGGCGGCGGCGGTGTCCTGCGCGATCTCGGCCAGCGCATCGGCCGACGACAGCGCCGACAGCGCGTCCTCGCGCCCGCTGCGCAGGGCCGCGTCGTGCAGCCGCGCGTGCTGCCACAGCGTCAGCAGCGGGCGCGCGGTGGCCGTGGGCGCCGGCAGCGCGGCATAGCCGACCAGCAGGGCGACGTCCTCGGCCAGGCGCGAGCCCGCGGCATCGGCGGCGCGGGCGGCGGCGAGTGCGGCCTCGAAGACCCACTGCGCCCGCTGCACCGCCGGCACGGCGGCGGTGGCTGCGTCTGCCGTCCGCGCCTGCGCCGACGTGTTCGCGGCAGCGGCGAGGGCCCGGCGCTGTCGCGTCACCGCCAGCATGTCGCGGTCGCGGTCGCCGACGGGGTCGGCCGCGGCCGGAAACTCGCCCTCGACCCGCGCCCTGGCCGGGGCCTCGTGATCGGCCAGGGCCTGCGCCGCCACCGCCGCCAGCGCAGCACCTTCACCGCCGCGCAAGGACGCCGCCAGGGCCGCGCGGGCAGCGGCAGCACCGGGCTGGGCGGGCGTGCCGTCGCCGGCTTCGCGCAGGGCCGCTTCGCGCGCAGCAGAGGCGGCGTCATCGGCCGCCCGCTGCGCCCGGCGGCGCGCGCTGGCGTCGGCGGCGGCCTGCTGCGCCATGCGCGCCGTGGCCGCCACCGCCGCCTGCGCGTTGGCGCGCGCGATCAGTGCCTGCTCCATCGCCCACAGCTCCGGCGTGCCGTCGGCCGGCAGCGCGATGCGGCCCAGGCGCGCCTGCGCCTCGCGCAGCGCGGTGTCGGCCGCGCGCAGCGATTCGCCGCCGGCACGCTCCAGCGCCAGGGCGACGGTCAGGTCCTGCGCCGCATTCAGCGCGGCGTCGCGGGCAGCCAGCGCGGCGACCGCGGCACGGGCCAGGTCCAGGGTGCGGAAGGTGGCGAGGGTGGCCATGGTGTTTCTCCTTGGGGATTCAGCGCGAGCGGTGCGGTGCGGTGCCAGACGGCACGGTGGAAGACGGCGCGGTGCTGGCGGGTGTGGTGCCGGCCGTTGCGGTGCCAGACGGCGAGAGGCCGGACGGCGCGGTGCCGCCCGACACAGGCGGAAAGCCCGGGTGCGCGCGCCCGGCCTTGTCGTGCTCGCGTTCGATGGCGTGCAGCAAGTGCCGCTGCGCCGGCACCTGCTGTTCGGCCGCGGCGGCAAAGGCCGCGGCCAGTGCGGCATTGCGGATTTGCGCTCCCGTCAGCGCGTACCAGGCGGCCAGTTGCGGCAGGTCGACATCGGCCGCCAGCGGTGCCTGCGGCGGCAGGTGCATGCGCCACAGCGCCAGGCGCGCGGCGGCATCGGGTTCAGGAAACTCGAGGATGAACTCGAAGCGCCGCGTGAAGGCGCCGTCGAGATGGCTGCGCAGATTGGTGGTCAGCACGGCGATGCCCTCGAAGGACTCCAGGCGCTGCAGCAGGTAGGCCGTTTCGAGGTTGGCGTGGCGGTCGTTGGCGTCGGTGCCTTCGCTGCGGCGGCCGAACAGGGCGTCGGCCTCGTCGAACAGCAGC
>JBBRVT010000566.1:0-2826 GCA_038246615.1 Burkholderiales bacterium | reverse complement strand
GCCTGCCATGACGGGCGCTACACCGCGTCCAGATGAAAGCGCTGGCGCAGCAGCGCCTTGAAGCCTTTCACCACCGCCAGCGTGTCCTGCAGCAGGTCGCGGTCCAGCGTGCTCAGCGCGGCCAGGTGCACGCCGTCGCTGCGGCGGTCATGGCCGCCGCCGGCGGCACGCGCCGCCAGACCGGCGTCCAGCTTCAGCCGCATGAAGACATGCAGCGCTTCCACCAGCGCGGTGCCCAGCGCCGGCGGCAGCTTGCCTGCGGCCACCAGCGCCGCCACCCGCTCGGCCGTGCCGGTGGCCTGCACCTGCTCGGCCAGGGCCAGCGCGCGCACGCCGTGCACCAGCGGGAACAGGCCGGCCTTCTTCAGGTCCAGCGTGGCATCGGGCGGCGCACCGCCGGGGCGCAGCAGGCGCGCCCACCAGTTGCCGTGGGCGGCATCGCCGGCACCGTCGAAGGCATTCACCACCGCTGCAAAGCGGGCCAGCAGCACGTCGTTGTCGGCCACCAGCGCCCACACCGCCGCGCGCACCTGGGCCAACAGGCTGGCGTCGCCGCAGACCGCGTGGGCGTCCAGGAAGATCGCCAGCGCCACCAGGCTGTCGGGCGTGGGCAGCAGCAGCCAGCGCCGCGCCAGCCGGGCAAAGGCGGTGGCGTCATGGCGCCAGTCGGGGTTGCTCAGCATGATGCGGCCCGGGCACGGCGGATAGCCAAAGCGCTCCAGCGCCTGCGAGAAGCGGGCGCAGATCGCCTCCAGGTCGGCTGGCGGCGGGTAGCCGTCGCGCAGCACCAGGCCGTTGTCCTGGTCGGTCTTGAGCAACTGCTCGCCACGCCCCTCGCTGCCCATCACGAACAGGCAGCTGTTGGCCACCAGATCGGCCGGTGCGATCAACTGCCAGGCGCGCTCGAACAGCCGCGCATTCAGCGCCTGCACCAGCCGCGCGATCAGCCCCACCCGGGTGCCGCTGGCATGCATCATGCCGATGACGCGGGTGATCTGCACCGCCGCCGCCTCCAGCGCCGGCAGGTCGGGCGCGTCGAGGATCTGCCGCGTGACCAGGTAGCTGTGGTTGGACAGGAAGCTCAGCAGGTCCAGCTGCTCCAGCACGCCGGCCACGTCGGCCTCGCCCACCAGTGCCGGCGGCTGGCCACCGGGCGCATGCAGCACCACCAGGCGCTGCACCCGGTGGCGGATCATCAGCGCCAGCGCGTCGTAGACCGGCGTGTCGAGCCCCACCGTCACCAGCGGCTGGCTGGCCAGCGCGCCCACCGGCAGCTGCGGCAGCGGGCGGCCGTCGAGGATGGCGCGCTGCAGGCCGGCGGTGGTGAAGATGCCCAGGCCCGGCTGCGGCAGGCCGCTGCCACGCACCAGCACCTGGGTGGTGCGCTCACGGCGGAACAGCCGCACCACCGACACCACGTCGGTGGCTGCGTCCACGGTGTGCAGCGGCCGCACGCCCACCGCCTGCACCGGCGCCAGCGTCAGGCTCTGCAGCTGGTGGCGGCCGAGGCCTGCATCCAGCTCGGCTGGCATCGGCGCGCCGCTGCCTGCAGACGGATCGGGGTTGGGGTCGGGTTGCGGCATGCCGGCAGGTGCTCCGCCGGCCATCTGAGCACAGCCCGCTGACACGCAGCCGACCGGGCAGCCAGCCGGCGCAGATTGACCAGCCGATCAGCCGATGCAGGTGCGGTTCTTGCCGGTGCGCTTGGCCTCGTACAGGCCTTCGTCCGCACGCGCCAGCGCGGCGTCCAGTGCCTCGCCCGGGCGCCAGCCCGTCACGCCGGCCGAGAAGGTGACGAACACCTCCTGGCCCTCGTGCATGAACAGGCTGGCGCTCAGCCGGCGCTGCAGCCGCGTCAGCACCTGCTGCGCCTCGTCCACCGGCGTGCCGGGCAGCAGCAGCACGAACTCCTCGCCACCGAAGCGGGCGATGTGGTCCACCGGCCGCAGCCATTCCTTCACCCGTGCCGCCAGGTTCTGCAGCGCCGCGTCGCCCGCCGCATGGCCCAGGCTGTCATTGAGCTTCTTGAAGTTGTCGATGTCGATCAGGCCCACCGCCAGCGGCGCCTGCTGCGGCCCGTCACGCAGCACGCGCGCACTCTCCTGCGCGAAGGCCAGGGCCAGGCCGCGGCGGTTGGCCACCTGGGTCAGCGCGTCGGTGGAGACTTCGTCGGACAGGCGGCGCAGCTCGGACTCCAGCCCCAGCACGCGCGCCTCCAGCGCGCTGGCGCGTGCATGCTCGGCGGCCAGGCGTTCGCGCGCACCGGCCACCAGCCCATGCACCGTGCGGCTCTCGTCGAGCATCTCGCGCACCGCCGTGGCCAGGCTGTCCAGCGATTCAGCCGCCTCGATGGCCTGGGCATAGCTGGCCACCTTGTCGCTGAAGCGGCCGGTGGCGCTGCCCAACTCGCCCAGCTCGGCCAGCACCTGGCGCACCATGTCCTTCAGCGCATCGCGGGCCTGGGCACGCTCGGCCTGCAGGCTGCGCTGGGCGGCGCGCGTCTCGTCCAGCAAATCGCGCGCCGCGCGCACCGCCCGCGCGCCGGCAGCGCCCTGCAGCCGCTGGCGCAGGTGTTCGCTCTGGCCTTCTGCCCAATGCCGGTCTTCGGCCAGGTCGGCGATGCCGTCGGTCAGCGAATGGCACAGCGCCAGCAGCTCATCGACCAGCTCATGGCGCAGGCCGAACAGCCGGCGCACCCGGTGGCAGACATCGGCCACCGCGTCGGCCAGCGCCGGCGTGGCGCCGTCCTGCGCCACCCGCGCGGCCAGGGCAGCCAGCTCGTCGGCCAGCTCGGCCGCGCGCGGCTCGCCGGCCGGCAGAGCGGCG
>JBBRVT010000565.1:0-2829 GCA_038246615.1 Burkholderiales bacterium | reverse complement strand
GGGCGTGATGATCTGCACCTTGCCGTCGCCGCCCTTGCGGTGTACGCGGATGCCCTTTTCGGTGCCGCGCTGGGTCAGGCCGCCGCCGGTGGCCAGGCTTTGCAGCAGGGTCATGCCGCGCTCCAGGCGCATGGGGCCGGGGCGCTGCACTTCACCGTAGATGTAGACGATGGGCTGGCGTTCGACCCACACGGTGTCGCCGTTCAGGATGATGATGTCCTTGTCTTTGCCGCCGGCCTGAAAGACGGTGGGCAGGTCAACTTCCAGCCGGTAAGGCTGGGCACTGCGGGTGCCGGTGACGATGACCATGTCGGCGCCGTTGCCGGCCGTGCCGCCGGCCATGGCCAGCAGGTCAGACAGGCGCATGTCGGCCACCTCGATGGGGTAGCGGCCAGGGCGGTTCACCTGGCCCAGCACGCTGGCCTGGTTGCCGCGCACCTGCAACACCACCAGCGTCACCTGCGGCTGCTTGACGAAGTTGCCGTTGCGCAGGCCGTCGGCAATCAGCTTCTCGGCGGCTGTCACGCTCAGGCCACCCACGCGGATGCTGCCCAGCAGCGGGTAGCTGACGACACCGGCTTCGGTCACCCGGGTTTCAAGCGTCAGGTCAGGGTTCTGGTAGACGTTGATGCGGATCACGTCGCCGCTGCCCAGCCGGTATTCAGCCTGAGCGCCGGCGGTGGGCACGCCGCTTTGGGCCTGCGCCGGGGCAATGCCGCCACAGCCCAGGCAGATGCCCAGCGCCAGGGCCGCGTACAAAACGGGTTGCAGTCGTTTGGGCAGGTTCATCACTTCAGCCCCATGCCCTTGCTGATGTCGGCGGCGTTCAGCGCGCCGCTGGCAGCGGGTGCGGCGGCCGGCGCGGGTGCAGCCACCGGTGCCGGTGCTGCCGAGCTGGCACTGGCGGCACCCGGCGCGCCTTCGGCAAACTTGCCCACGTATTCGATCTTGGCGCCGGCGCGCATCGCCTTCACGTCGTCTTCTATGAGTTTGCGCTTGCGTTCGTTCAGCAAGAACTGCTCGATCGCGGGGCGGGCCTGCTCTTCGCCCACCGGCTGGCTGCGGCTGCCGGCCAGCACCACCACCTGCACGCCGTTGGCAGCCTGGTTCAGCATGGCCTGGCCGTCGCTCATCTTGGCAAAGGCGTCCAGGCTTTGCAGCGGCAGCTGCTCGGCGGCGCGCACGGCCTGGTTGCCGGCAAACTTGAAGTCGTTGGCCTTCAAGAATTCAACGAACTCATTGACGTTCTTGCTGGCGGCCAGCCTGTCGCGCAGCATGGCCACTTGGTCGGGCTTGGCCTCGATGGCGATTTCTTGAATGCTGTAGATGCGCCGCTCTTTGAAGAGCGCAGGCTTCTCGTCGTAATACTTCTTGATCTCTTCGGGCGTGGGCTTGGGGGCGGCTTCGCCCACCTTCTCGAGGTAGGCGCGGGCGATGATCTCGCGCTTGGCGGCTTCAAGTTGCTGCACCACGCGCGGTTCGCGGTCTACTTTCAGGTCGTCGGCCTTCTGCAGGGCCAGCTCTTGGTCGATGAGACGCTCCAAGATCTGCTTGCTGGCGGCGTCGGCCTGCTCGGGGCGGATGTTGCGCTGCTGCTGCAGCACAAAGTTGATCTGGTGCACCGTCACTTCAGACTTGTTGACCTTGACGGCTGTCTGGCTGGCGGCCTTTTCTTTCTTGTCGCCGCAGGCGGCCAGCAGGGCGGCCGACGACACCAGGGCGACTAGGCTGAGGCGCATCAGCCCGTTGCGGGCGGCCAGACGTTGCGTGGGCTTCATGTTCGAAAGGTCTCCTGCCGGGGTGCGGCCTGCTTGGTCACAAGGCCACCGGGCAGTGGCCGGCAGCCGTCACAAATAACCGCTGAAGTGTAATGGCGATCAGTGACAACCCTGTGGCTGCGCGCCACCCAGCAAGGGGGGTGGCGAGGCCAGGTTCTGCGCAACTGTGTGACAAGTGCCCGGCTGGCGGCGGGCGGGCGCAGCTTCAGCAGCGGATGCCCACATGCAGGGCCACCACGCCGGCCGTGAGGTTGTGCACGTCCACATGGCCGAAGCCGGCGGTGTGCATCATGGCCTTCAGCTCGGCCTGGGACGGGTGCATGCGGATGGACTCGGCCAGGTAGCGGTAGCTGTCGGCGTCATTGGCGATCAGCCTGCCCATCAGCGGCAGCACGTTCAATGAATACCAGTCGTAGGGCTTGCGCAGCGGCTCGGCCACCTGGCTGAATTCAAGCACCAGCAGCCGGCCGCCGGGGCGCAGCACGCGGCACATCTCGGCCAGCGCGCGGTCTTTGTGGGTCATGTTGCGCAGGCCGAAGGCCACGCTCACCAGGTCGAAGCTGCCGGTCTTGCAGGGCAGCTGCTCGGCGTCGCACACCAGGGTGGGCAGCATCAGGCCCTCGTCGACGAGGCGGTCGCGGCCGGTGCGCACCATGGATTCATTGATGTCGGTGTGCAGCACCAGGCCGTTGGGGCCCACCCTGCGGGCAAAGGCGCGCGCCAGGTCGCCGGTGCCGGCGGCAAGGTCGAGCACCTTGTCGCCCTGGCGCAGGTTGGCCACCGCCACGGTGTAGGCCTTCCAGGCCCGGTGCAGGCCCATCGACATCACGTCGTTCATGATGTCGTAGCGCTTGGCCACGCTGTCGAACACGCCCCGCACCCGTGCCGCCTTGTCGGTCTCGTCGACGGTCTTGAAGCCGAAATGGGTATTGGCCATGGGGTGCCTTTGGTGCTTGAACGGCGATCAGGCAGCGACCTGTTCGTAGGAGAAGGCCGGCAATTCAGCGCGGTGTTGCGCGCGTTCGATGGTGATGGCGATCATCTGCCCGGC
>JBBRVT010000564.1:0-2835 GCA_038246615.1 Burkholderiales bacterium | reverse complement strand
GCCACCAACGCCGGGTACATCACCGAGCCGATCGCCAGCATGGTGACGATCGACGAGCCGTTGATGGACGCGAAGGCCGCACAGCTCAGCACGCAGGCGATGCCCAAGCCACCCGGAATGGGCGAGGTGATCGTGGTCATGAAGCCGATCAGCCGCTTGGCGATCGAGCCGCGCGACATCACGTTGCCGGCCAGGATGAACAGCGGGATCGACAGCAGAATCTCGCGGTCGACGGTGAACCAGAAATCCTGGATCAGGAATTCGAGCTTGCTGTCGGCAATGAACAGATGGATGTAGGCGGCAGAGACCGCAAACACCAGCACCAGGCTCTGGCGCAAGGCCAGCAGCACGACGAAGACGACCAAAAGACCGAGCCAGCTCATGCTGGTACCTCCGAAAGGGGAACCGGCCGCAGCCCAGGCCAGCGGAAAAACGCCAGGTGGCGCAGCGCCGACGAGAAGAACATCCAGGGCAGCACCAGCTGGATCGGCCAGACCTCGATGGGGATGGCCATGCCGCGCTCACCCAACCGGGCCGAGCTCAGCACGAACAGCACCGCGAACCAGGCCAGCACCAGGCAGATGACCGCCGACAGCAGCTCGCCGAAGCGCTCGACATGCGGCTGCAGCGATTTGGGCACCAGCCCATCAGCAAACCGGGGCCGCAGGTGGCCGCGCTCGGCGGTGACCAGCGCAAACCCCAGCAGCCCGGAGATGGCATTGGCCCACACCGCGAAGCGCTGCGCGCCGAAGATGCCGTTGCCGAACAGCTCGCGTGCGAGCACGTCGGCCATCAGCGCCACCGAGGTGCCGGCGAAGGCCAGCACGCAGATGGTGGCCTCCACCGTCCACAGGGCCTTGAGGAAGTTTTGTACAGATTTCATCGGGACCAGACAGTGAAGCGGCGCGGCCAGGACTGGCCGCGCCTGCATTGCAGACAGTTGCGAGTTGAACGGCTTGCGGCCGCTTACTTGCCGCCGCTGGCAGCGTATTCCTTCTTGCCCTTCTGGATGGCGGCCCACAGCTCGGGCGCCGCGCCGCCGATGGCCTTGACCAATTCTTCCTGGTTGGGCTCGACCAGCTTGCGCCATTCATTGCGCTGGGCCGTGGTCAGCTCATGCACGAAGCCGCCCTTCTTCTTGAACTCTTCCATCTTGGGCTTGACCTCGTCGTCGACCGCCTTGCGCATGCGCATCACATCGGGCGTGGCGGCCTGGATGGCCTTGCGCTGGTCGGCGGTCAGGCCGTCCCACATCGCCTTGTTGGCGAAGATTGCGCTGCCGTGGTGCAGGTGCTGGGTCAGCACGTAGTGCGGAGCGCTCTGCGCTGCCGGCGTGGTGACGTAGTACGGGAAGGGCAGGTCGGCGGCATCGACCAGACCGCTCTGCAGGGCCGGGAACAGCTCGGACAGCGGCATCTGCACGCCGTTGGCACCCAGCGCAGTCCAGAACATCTTCGACGCCGGCGATGGCGAGATGCGCACCTTCATGCCCTTGACCGAGGCGGGGGTCAGGCAGGCCGTCTTGCAGACCACGTCGTTCCAGCCCACTTCGCCCAGGCCCAGGATCACCAGGCCCTTGGCCTCGTAGATTTTCTTCATGACCGGCAGGGCGAATTTGTCGGTGACGAAATCACGCTCTCCATTGCTGATCCACAGGTAGGGCATGTTCAGCATGGTGGCTTCCGGGATCAGCACCGACGCACCGGCGTAGGACACGCTGCCCATCTCCAGCCGGCCGCGCACCACCTGCTGCATGATTTCTTGCTCACTGCCGACGAACAGGCGCTCGACCTTGACTTCGCCCTTGGTGTCGGTGGTGCTCTTCTGGGCCAGCTCATCGACGAAAGTGATCAGCACGCTGCCGGGCTGGGCGGCCGAGGCCACCTTCCAGTTCTTCTGGGCCCAGGCCGCCGTGCTGGTGGCGGCAAGGGTCGCGCAGACCAGCAGAAGGGTAGGAACGAACTTCATCGGTATCTCCGTTAGGGGGGGGATTGCAGTAGCGGCATCATGTCAACGGAATCCCTGCGCGCAACTAAGGTTTACGACGAGTCGGCCCCTGGGGCAAACGTGCTCGTCGAAACCGACGATGGGCGGCCGCGCAGTGCGTCGGCACCATCGGCAGCCCGCCCGCGTGACCGCCGGCCCCGCACGCCCTGACCGAGGCCCGACCGCATGCAAGCTGATCCTGGTGGACCTGCGCCGCCACCTGCCGCACAGGGTGGCCGCAGCAACGGGCCCGCGCCGATGTCCGGCCTGCGGGTGGTCGACCTGAGCACCGTGGTCTTCGGCCCCTACTGCACCCAGACGCTGGCCGACCTGGGCGCCGATGTCATCAAGATCGAGCCGCCCGAGGGCGACCATGTGCGCGTCATCGGCACGCCGGCGCACACCCCCGGCATGGGGCCGGTGTTCCTGCGGTTGAACCGCGGCAAGCGCTCGGTGGTGTGGGACATGAAGACCGAGCCCGGCCGCACCGCGCTGCAGCGCCTGATCGCCACGGCCGACGTGCTGCTGCACAACATCCGCCCCGACGCTGTGCATCGCCTGGGCCTGGGCTATGAGGCAGTGCGCGCGCTGCGGCCCGACATCGTCTACGTGCACTGCACCGGCTTCGGGCTGGAGGGGCCGTATGCCGGGCTGCAGGCTTACGACGACGTGATCCAGGCCGGCACCGGCGCGGCGGCCCTGCTGCCGCGGGTGGACGGCAACCCGGCGCCGCGCTACCTGCCGATGTTGTTCGCCGACAAGGTGTCGGGCCTGCACGCCACCTATGCGGTGCTGGCCGCGCTGCTGCACCGCCAGCGCACGGGGGCCGGGCAGTTCGTCGAGGTGCCG
>JBBRVT010000563.1:0-2877 GCA_038246615.1 Burkholderiales bacterium | reverse complement strand
CCGCTTAGCGTGTGCAGCAGCGCGTGACAGCGGGCCAGCGCGGCGGCGGGGGCCTCGGTGGCAGCCAGTTGCAGCAGCAGCGCACGCCGGTCCATGGGCTCCAGCCGGTCGCCATGGCGCTGCAGCGCGTCGGCCAGCAAGGCCTCGGCCGGCTGGCCGGCCGATTGCGCCAGCCGGGCCAGCACCATGGCGCGGGCTGCGCGCCCGCCGGCGCTGGCATCGTCGGGCAGCGGGGTGAGCGCCTGCCGCGCCCGCGCCGGCTGGCCCAGGCGCAGCCAGGCGTTGGCCAGGCGGTGTTCGGCGATCACCCGCCAGACCGTGCCGGGCTGGCTGCGGAAGTGGGCCAGCGCCTGCTCCAGCAGCGGCAAGCCGCTGCTGAACTGGCCTTGCACCACCTTCAGCTGGCCCACCTCCAGTTGCAAGACCGGCACCGCACCCCCGGCCGGCTCGCCCTGGCGGCGCCACAGCGCCATCGCCCGTTCACCGGCCTGCAAGGCCTGCGGCCGGTCGCCCAACGCGTTGGCGCACAGCAGCAGGTTCAGCCACTGCTCACGCGCATCGCCCAGGGCGCCCAGTTGCTCGGCACAGTCGGCCGCCGTGGCGATGGAGCGCATGGCGGCGCGGTACTGGCCGGCCATGTGCTGCACGTAGCCCAACGCGCCCAGCACGTCCAGGCGCAGGCGCAGGTCAGGCAACGCTGCCGCAGCCTGGGCGCAGGCCTGCAGTTGCGCCAGCGCGGGCTGCACCGCGCCGGTCAAGGCCCGGGCCAGCCACAGCCAGCCACTGGCGTGCAAGGCGCGGCAGGTGTCGCCGGCCGCAGTGGCCAGCACCAGCGCCTGTTCGGCCGGCGCCAGGGCCAAGGCGCCTTCGGATGCGTCCAGAGCCACCCGGCTGTGTGCCAGCAAGGCGTCGATGCGCTGCTGCGCATTGCCAGCCGTGGCGTGCAGTTGAGCGGCGCGTTGCAGCAACAGGGCCGTGGGTTCGATCGACAGCGCCGCCCAGACCGCGCCATGCCGCGCCTGCCAGGCTTTGGCAGCGTCGCCGGCGGCATCGCAGGCCTGCGCGGCGGCGTCCCATGCGGCCAGCTCCGCGCGCGCCATGTGCGCAGCCCTGGCCTGGCGGGCGGTGTCGGCCGCAGCGGCGGCAGCCTCGGGCCAGCGCCGGGCCGCCGCCCAATGGCGCCAGCAATGTTCGGGCGCAGCGCCGTCTGCCGCCAGGGCCTGCGCCAGCTGGGCATGCAGCAGCTGGCGGATGGCAGGCGGCACCACAGCGGCCACCGGGTCGCGCAGCGGCTCAGGCAGCAGGCCGTCGCCGTCCAGCCAGTGGGCGTCGGCCAGCCGGGCCCAGTCGTCGCTCAGGTCCAGCGCATGCACGCCCAGCACCGCAACTGCCAGCGGCACGTCGAACTGCGCACCGGCCAATGCCGCCAGGCGCAACAGCCGCAGTGCCGATGGCGGCAGCGCCGCCGTGCGCTGGGCCACCACCGCCGCCAGCGCAGCCAGCGCCGATTGCCGCACAGCCGCCAGGTCGTCGCCCGGCACAGGGCCGGCCGGGCGGCCCAGGGCAATGCACCAGGCCGCCGCCGGCACTGCCCGCAGCAGGGCCAGCGCGGCGCCGGGCAGGCCGCCGCTGGCCTGGTGCAGGCGCTGTGCCAGCGTGGGCAATTGGGCGTCTTCGATGCCAGGCAGGGCCTGCGCACCGCACAGGTCGGCCAGCAGTTCGACCAGGGCGGGCAGCGGCAGCGGCGCCAGCGGCAGCAGCAACGGGCCGTCGAGGGCGCCTTGCAACCACCAGGGCAGGGCCGCAGCAGGCGGCCGGGCCGAGTCGGCGCTGTCGGTGGTCTGCACCAGCAGCAGCCGGATCGGCAGCGTGGCGTCCTGGCGCAGCCAGGCCACCAGCACCTGCAGCGATGTGCTGTCGATCCAGGGCCAGTCGTCGATCAGCAAAGCACCCAGGCCGGCCTGCTGCCACGGCGCCAGCCAGGCCAGCACCGCCTGTTGCAGCCGCTGCAGCGGTGGGGCGGGATCGGCCGGCCGACCTGGCTGGCCCGGTGCCGGCAGCGCGCCTTCCTGCGGACCTGGCAGCGAACCTGGCAGCGAACCTGGCAGAAAATCTGGCAGCAGATGCGCCAGCACTGGCCGGGCCCAGTCCGGCGGCGGTGGCAGCAGCGGCTGCAAGCTGCCCAGCCAGCGCGCCAGCGCCGACAGCGGTTGCCCATGCTCGGCACGCTGTGCCTGCAGCACCTGCACCGCGCCCTGGGCGCGTGCAAAGTCCTCGGCCAGACGGGTCTTGCCGACGCCGGGCGGGCCTTGCAGCACGATCGCCTGGCCGGCATGCCAGGCGGTGGCCATGGCCTGCCAGGCGTCGTCTCGGCCGACCAGCACCGGCGGGCGGTGCAGCATGGCGCGCCGCTGCGGCTGTGGCAGGGGCGGCAGCGCCTGCCGGCCGCTGATGCGCGCGACCGGAGCAGCTGGGCGGCGGACCGGAGGGGCGGCGGCGGCCCGGTCCAACGCGACACGCGACGCGACACCGGACGCGACACCAGATGCGACACCAGATGCGACACCAGACACGACACCCGATGCGACCAGATCGCGCATCGCCTCGGTCTCCGCGCCAGGGCCCGTGTCGAGGTGCTGCTGCAGCAGACGCCGGCAATCGGCATAGGCCGCCAAGGCGGCGGCGTTGTCGCCCCGCAGATAGTGCAGACGCATCAGCCGGCGGTGGGCATGCTCGCTCACCGGGTCGGCCTGCACCACGGCTGTGGCTGCCGCCTGGGCCTCGGCCTGGCGGCCGGCCGCTTCCAACTGCTCGGCATGGCCGACCATGGCGTCGCGCCAGGCGCGCAGCCAGCGCTGGCGTTCGGTGTCGATGCGG
>JBBRVT010000562.1:0-2900 GCA_038246615.1 Burkholderiales bacterium | reverse complement strand
TCACGGCGGGCTGGTTGTCATCAGCGGTGCTGAAGGTCTGCGCGAACTTGGTCGGGATGGTGGTGTTCTTCTTGATCATCTTGGTCATCACGCCGCCGAGCGTTTCGATGCCCAGGCTCAGCGGGGTGACGTCGAGCAGCAGCACGTCCTTGCGCTCACCGCCCAGCACCTGACCCTGGATGGCCGCGCCCACCGCCACCGCTTCGTCGGGGTTGACATCCTTGCGCGGCTCCTTGCCGAAGAACTCCTTGACCTTCTCCTGCACCTTGGGCATGCGGCTCATGCCACCGACCAGGATGATGTCGTCGATGTCGGACAGCTTCACGCCGGCATCTTTCACCGCGATGCGGCAGGGCTCGATGGTGCGCGCGATCAGCTCATCGACCAGGCTTTCCAGCTTGGCGCGGGTGAGCTTGATGTTGAGGTGGCGCGGGCCGTTGGCGTCAGCGGTGATGTAGGGCAGGTTGACGTCGGTCTGGGTGTTGCTGGACAGTTCGATCTTGGCCTTCTCGGCGGCTTCCTTCAGGCGCTGCAGGGCCAGCACGTCCTTGGTCAGGTCGACGCCTTGATCTTTCTTGAACTCGGTGACGATGTAGTCGATCAGGCGCTGGTCGAAGTCTTCGCCGCCCAGGAAGGTGTCGCCGTTGGTCGAGAGCACTTCGAACTGCTTTTCACCATCGACATCGGCGATCTCGATGATCGAGATGTCGAAGGTGCCGCCGCCCAGGTCGTACACCGCGATCTTGCGGTCGCCCTTGCCGTGCTTGTCCAGGCCGAAGGCCAGGGCCGCAGCGGTGGGCTCATTGATGATGCGCTTGACATCCAGGCCGGCGATGCGGCCGGCGTCTTTCGTCGCCTGGCGCTGGCTGTCGTTGAAGTAGGCCGGCACGGTGATCACGGCTTCAGTCACTTCTTCACCGAGGTAGTCCTCGGCGGTCTTTTTCATCTTGCGCAGCACTTCAGCGCTGACCTGCGGCGGCGCCATCTTCTTGCCGCGCACCTCGATCCAGGCATCGCCGTTGTCGGCTGCGGCAATCTTGAAGGGCATCAGGTCGATGTCCTTCTGCACTTCCTTCTCGGTGAATTTGCGGCCGATCAGGCGCTTGGCGGCATAAACCGTGTTGCGCGGGTTGGTGACAGCCTGGCGCTTGGCGCTGGCGCCCACCAGCACTTCGCCGTCTTCCTGGTAGGCGATGATCGACGGCGTGGTGCGCGCACCCTCGCTGTTCTCGATCACCTTGGTGGTGTTGCCTTCCATGATCGCCACGCACGAATTGGTGGTGCCGAGGTCGATGCCGATGATCTTGCCCATGGTGTGTGCTCCTGCGGAGTGAGTCTGATTGGTTCTGAGGTGCGGCTGGCGGGGTGGGTTTCAAGCCCGGCCGGCCCGTTGTTTGCTTTGGATCAGTGGACGGGCTGCTGCGCCGTCACTTGGGCGCGGCCACCGTCACCAGCGCCGGGCGCAGCACCCGGTCGTTGATCAGGTAGCCCTTCTGCAGCACGGCCACCACGGTGTTGGCGTCCTGATCGGCCGGCACCACGCTGATGGCCTGGTGGTGGTGCGGATCGAACTTGGTGGCCGTCGGCGGGGCGATCGGCAGCACCCTGTTGCGCTCCAGCGCGGCGGTCAGCTGGCGCAGCGTGGCATGCACGCCTTCGAGCACCGTCTCCACCTTGGCGTCGGGCATCGCGATCGCCGCCTGCAGGCTGTCCATCACCGGCAGCAGGCTCTCGGCAAAGGCTTCCACCGCGTACTTGCGCGCCTTGCTGATCTCTTCGTCTGCACGGCGGCGGGTGTTCTCTGCCTCGGCCTTGGCACGCAGGTAGGCATCTGCGGCCTCGCTGGCCTTGGCTTGTGCGTCGGCCAGTTGCTGCTCCAGCGTGGGCGCCGGCGGCTCGGCAGGGGTGTCGGTCACGGGGGGCACGGCGGTGTCCTGGTAGGAGGTTGCAGTGTTCGCGGGGTCGTTCTCCGGCGTCGTCATGTCGGTTGCTTTGGGGTTTTTCTTGAATGGGTTGAACACGGTCCAGAGGGATATGGGGCAGTGATCCCGCAGTTCAAGAGGGGTTGTTCCGGCCATCGCCGCCCACCGGCGGCGCTTTTGTGCAGCGAGACGCTGGTGTCAGGCGTCGTCGATCGACGCGCTCCAGCGCTGCCAGCCCTGCTGGCTGCGCTCCAGATCGCGCCGGTCGCGCTTGGTCGGCCGGCCCTGCGCGATGGACAGCGCCGGCTCGGCGCCCAGCCGGCGCGCCTCGGCCGCCTGGCTGCGGGCGGCCAGGCTCTCGGGCGTCTCGGCATACAGCGCCTGCGCCACTGGCGCCGGGCCGCGCAGGTTGCTCAAGCCCAGCACCAGCACCGTGCGCAGCACCGGCCCCTGGCGGATCAGCAGAGTGTCTTGCGGACGCACATCGCGCGATGGTTTGGCCGCCTGGCCGTTGACCTGGATGCGGCCCTTGTCGATGTCGTCCACCGCCAGCGCGCGAGTCTTGTAGAAGCGGGCGGCC
This sequence comes from Burkholderiales bacterium, assembly GCA_038246615.1. Classification (GTDB taxonomy): domain Bacteria; phylum Pseudomonadota; class Gammaproteobacteria; order Burkholderiales; family Burkholderiaceae_C; genus Pseudaquabacterium. The sequence continues at coordinate 398 of JBBRVT010000562.1, read as the reverse complement.
CACAGCCATTTGTCCAGCCGCATGGCAGCCAGGGTGGGTTTGTCGGCAGGTGTGGTGCGGCTCATGCCGGCTGATTGTCGCCGCCCGCAGTGGCCAGCGGCCGCACTGTGGCTCCCAGCTTGTGCAGGGCGTGGGCAAGTCGTCGTCGGCACCGGTGTTCAAGCCCAGGATCTGGTCACCCGCGGCGCGCATGAGGAAACGCCGGGCCGCTCCCAAGTTTCCTCATTCCCCCTCGGGGGGCCTGACGCGCAGCGGCAGGTCTGGGGGCGTTCCTGAGGAAACGCCGGGCCGCTCCCAAGTTTCCTCATTCCCCCTCGGGGGGCCTGACGCGCAGCGGCAGGTCTGGGGGCGTTCCTGAGGAAACGCCGGGCCGCTCCCAAGTTTCCTCATTCCCCCTC
>JBBRVT010000561.1:0-2906 GCA_038246615.1 Burkholderiales bacterium | reverse complement strand
GGTGATGGACGCCGGCCGCATCGTCGAGCAAGGCAGCCATGCCGACCTGCTGGCCGCCGGCGGGCTGTATGCGCGGCTGTGGTCGCACCAGAGCGGCGGGTTTCTGGGTGAGCAGGCCGACGACGCCATCGCTGCCTGACCAGAGTTGCCGACTCGGCCGGCGGTCAGCCTTGCAGTGTTCCCCGGCGGCCGTGGCTCAAGCACCCAGCAGCGCACGGCGCACCAGCGCCAGCAGCTGGTCAGGCATCACCGCATCGCCGAAGGCGCCCGCCGCACTGGCCTGCGCAGCGCGCTCCGCGCGCTCTGCCGACCCCATGGCGCCGTGGTAGACGACGAAGGGCATGGCATGGCCATTGCGGCGCAGCCCGCCCAGCAGTTGGCGCCAGGCCTCAGGCAGCCCGGCGTCTCGGGACCAGTCGCTGATCACCAGGTCGAAGCCTTCGGTGTCGGCTGCCAGTGTCGCCAGCGCGTCGTCGGTGGTGAGCGCCAGCACCACCTCGATCTGCATGCAGGCCAGCGCGGCACGTTCGCCCAGGTTCCAGTCGGGATGGTCATCGACCCAGAGCAGCCGCCTCGGTGTCGGGTCGCTGATCAGGGCGCCCGCCAACTGACGCAACAGGCCGGGGTCGGGCGCCGGGCCATGGCGTGCAGCCTGGGCCGCCTGCAACGCGTCCACCCCATGCGCCAGGACGGTGTCGAGCAGCGCATCCCCTGACCCCGCGCCCACCAAGGAAAAGCCGTCCATCGCCGCAGGCGCGGCTGCCGGTACCCTGCGCCTGGACTGGATGGCCAGTGCCGCCATGCGCAGGCCCTTGGAGACGTTCATCCACGCCTCTTCGCGCTGCCCCCACTTGGTGACAGGCTTCAGGTCGCGCGGCAGACCCTGCTGCTTCAGCATCTGGCCGAGCGGCAGCGCGCCGCCATCCAGCGCGTCCAGATCGAGCGGGCGCAGCAGGATCGGCACCACGGTGGCGTCGCCCGCAGCCGCACGCTGCAGCGCCGTCTTCAACTCCACGCCCAGGATGTAGTCGGAGTCGAAGAAGTAGGAGCTCAACAGCAGCAGAATCAAGTCGGCCTGCTGCAGGTGGGCATTGATTTCCTGGTGCCAGTCCTGGCCGGGGACGATTGCCCTGTCGTGCCAGGGCCGGATCAGGCCGTGCACCTGCAGGATCTTCAGATGCCGCTGCAGCGCGTCGCGCAGTGCCTCGTCTTCATGCGCGTAGCTGTAAAACAGCGAGACCGGCGCCGCAGCGGCCAGAGGACTGGCGGTGTCGGGCATCGCGCGACGGTCCGCCGCAGGCTCAGGCGGTGCCGCCCACCGTCATGCCGTCGATGCGCAGCGTCGGCTGGCCGACACCCACCGGCACGCTCTGGCCGTCCTTGCCACACACGCCCACGCCGGAATCCAGTGCCAGGTCGTTGCCGATCATGCTCACCCGCTTCAGCGCGTCGGGGCCGTTGCCGATGATGGTGGCGCCCTTCACCGGGTAGAGGATCTTGCCGTTCTCTACCCAATATGCCTCGCTGGCCGAAAACACGAACTTGCCGCTGGTGATGTCGACCTGGCCGCCGCCGAAATTGGTGGCGTACAGGCCGCGCTTGATCGAGCCGACGATCTCGTCCTTGGTCTTGTCGCCGTTGAGCATGTAGGTGTTGGTCATGCGCGGCATCGGCACGTGGGCATAGCTTTCGCGCCGGCCGTTGCCGGTGGGCTTCACGCCCATCAGGCGGGCGTTCATGCTGTCCTGGATATAGCCCTTGAGGATGCCGTCCTCGATCAGCACGTTGCGCTGGCTGGCATGGCCCTCGTCGTCCACATTCAGGCTGCCACGCCGGTCGGCGATGGTGCCGTCGTCCAACACCGTCACGCCCTTGGCCGCCACCCGCTGGCCGATGCGGCCGCTGAAGGTGGACGAGCCCTTGCGGTTGAAGTCGCCTTCCAGCCCGTGGCCCACCGCCTCGTGCAACAGCACGCCGGGCCAGCCTGGGCCCAGCACCACGGTCATCTCGCCGGCCGGGGCGGGGCGGCTTTCCAGGTTGGTCAGCGCGGCATTCACCGCCTGGTCGACGTACAGCGTGAGCTGCTCGTCCTGGAAGTAGCCCAGGCCGAAGCGCCCGCCGCCGCCGCCTGAGCCCACCTCGCGCCGGCCGTTCTGCTCGGCGATCACGGTGATGGACAGGCGCACCAGCGGCCGCACGTCGGCCGCACGGGTGCCGTCGGCACGCGCCACCAGCACCACGTCGTACTCGGCCGCCACGCCGGCCATCACCTGCACGATGCGCGGGTCACGCGCGCGGGCCATCCGCTCGATCTTCTCCAGCAGCGCCACCTTCTGCATGCTGTCCAGCGTGGCGATCGGGTCGGTGGGGGCGTAGAGCGTGCGGCTGGTGGCGATCTTCGGTGCGCGGCCCACCTTCACCCGACGGCTCTGGCCGGCTGCGGCAATGCTGCGCACGGTGCGGGCGGCGTCCAGCAGGCTGGCCTCGGAGATGTCGTCGCTGTAGGCAAATGCGGTCTTCTCGCCGGCCACCGCGCGCACGCCCACGCCCTGGTCGATGCTGAAGCTGCCGCTCTTGACGATGCCTTCTTCCAGGCTCCAGCCTTCATGGCGGGTGATCTGGAAGTACAGGTCGGCGTCGTCGATGCGGTGCTCGCCGATCACACCCAGCGCGTTGGCCAGTTTGGCTTCATCCAGGCCGAAGGGAGCGATCAGCAGTTGCTGGGCGATGGCGAGGCGTTCGAGGGTGGGTTCGCGACTGATCATGCGTGGATTGTAGGGACCAGGGCTGCACCTGCGCGCAGCCCTGACCATGGAGAGGCCGGGGCCGGCGTCGCTGCTGTTCACACAACTTTGCAAGCAGCGATGTGCACTGCGGCGGGCCGGCCGCCGTTGTGACGGCAAGCC
>JBBRVT010000560.1:0-2909 GCA_038246615.1 Burkholderiales bacterium | reverse complement strand
GGCCTGCGCATCGTCGCCACCGGGTCCAACCGCGACAAGCTCGCGATGCTGCGCAACAGCAAGGACCAGGCCTTCTTCGGTGCGCCGCTGGTCAACTTTCCGGCCTTGTCCAGGGACTACATTGCCTGGTTCACCGCGCAGCTGCCGTTCCGGCAGGAGCTGGATGTCGAGCAGGTCTACCAGTGCTTCGCCGAGGCGGCGTTCCGGCCAGAAATCCTGGGCGGCGCGATCGACGCCCTGGTCTTCGACCTCGACGTGCAACCGGGCCAGTACGCCGCCCGGTTGCAGGCGCTGGTGCAGCAGCAGGTGCAGGCCAGCAATGATGAGGCCCTGCGGGTGGTGCACAGCCTGACGCCGCTGCAATCGGCGGTGCTGCGGGTGCTGGCCCAGGCCGGTGCGGGCTACGCGCCCTTCGAGACCCTGACATTGGCGCGCTACCGCGCCACGCTGGCCGCCATCGCGCCAGACGCCAAGGTCGAGCCGGAGATCAGCAACGTGCAGCAGGCACTTTCGGCGCTGCAGGACAAGGCCTTGGTGTGGAAGGCCGCCCGTGGCGTCTATGCGCTCGAAGACAGCTTCCTGGCCGAGTTGATGCGCCAGGCCGGCATGCTGGAAGCCTGAGCCTGGGCCTGAGCCTGGGCAAGGGCCTGGCCCTGGGCCGGGCCTGGGCGACCGACACCGCGCCGCAAGCAGCGGCGCCAGGCCAGGTCAGCGCAGTCGCGATTGCGCGCAGCTGATGTGCAGCCAGGGCGAAAACGGACCTGCGGCATCGCCCTGGCGGGCCTGGACCCGCCAGCGCAGCAGCCCGTCCAGGCGTGCTGGCGTGCTGGCCCGGGTGCTGGCGTTGCTGGTCTGGCCGATGCCCACCCAGGCACCGCGCGCATTGCGCAGTTCCACCACGGCCAGGTAGTCGCGGGCGCCGGCCACCGGTGACCAGTCCAGCTGCAGCGCATCGCGGCACACCAGGGCGGGTGCGTTGCGTTCGTCGGCGGTGCCGGGCCGGGTGCCGGTGGGCGCCATCAACAGCGCCGCGCGCGTCGGCGGCGTGGCTTGTGCCACCTGTCCAGCTGGCAAGGCCGCTCTGCCCGTGCCTGTGCCGGACTGCGCGCCGCTGCCGGCGGGCCGGTCAGCGCCCGATGTGCCCTGCACCGGCGGGGTGGCTGCCGTGCCGCTGGCCGCAGGTGCAGTGGCCGGCTTGTCGCGGTCGCGGCTGGCCAGGATCAGCGCAGCGGCGACAGCGGCGGCGCCGATGGCCAGTGCCTTGCCGGTGCTGCTGCCGGTGCTGCTGCTGGTGCGGGGGGGCGCCGGCTCGGGCACCAGGCGTTCGACCTGCTGCACCCAGTCACGGGTGCGTGCGATCTCCTCGGCGCTGCCGCGCAGCGCTTGCGGCGCCTGCGGATGGGCCACCACGCCGGTGCCGGTTTCCACCACCACCGGCGCCCAGGCGCCGATCAGAGACGACACCTGCACCCGGCCTTCGAGCACCAGCACCGTGGTGGCCTCGCCGGCGCCGGTGCGCACCAGGTACTGCGTGCTCAGCGTGCCGGCGCGCACGTACTGTGTCTCGACAGCGAAGGCGCTGCGCACCTTGGCAAACATCACGCCGATCGCCTTGGTGAACGAGCCCATGACACCACTGCTGTTGGGCCGCACATACAGCGCATTGCCGTCCGGCCAGTGCAGCACTGCGGTGGCCGCCGGCCCGGTGTCGATGCGGTCGCCCGTGCGCAGCGCCATGCCGGCCGTGCCTTCCAGGCGGCGGCCGTCGCGCCAGACGCTGACCAGCCCCGGCTCACCCGGCGCGGCCAGCCGCGTGCCATCGACCACGATGGCCGCCAGGACCGGCGCCGCCGGCCGTGCCGGTTTGCTGGCGCAACCCACCAGCGTCGGCAGCAGCAGGGCCACCAGCAACAGGCCCAGCACCGGCTGCCGCATCCAGACCGCACGCCAGTGGTTCATCCTGTCGCTCCTGTTGTTCGCCGCACTGGCAGCGGCACCAGTGCGGCGCGGCGGCGCAGCTGTCGCGCCAGCCATGCAGCCACGCCACCGCCGCAGCCCAGTGCCACCAGCAGGTGGTGTGCGGCCACCACCTGCCCTTCGACCCGGTACCAGAGCAGGCTGACAGCCACCACCAGCGCAGCTGCTGCGGCCCAGGCGAGCCTGCGCAGCCACGTCGGCCGGCTGCGCAGCCACAGCGCCAGCCCGGCGCCGGCCAGCGCCGACGCCGTCATCGCCGCCCACTGCGCCACGGCGCCCAGCGGGCGGATCGCGCTGCCACGGTGCAGCGTGTCGATCTGTGCCGCCAGCAGCTCGCTGCCCCACACCACCTGGCCTGCGGCAGCCAGTGCGAACTGGTCGGCACGCGGCAACTGCACACCCACCAGCACCGTGCGGCCGGCCAGTGCCTGCAACGCGGCCGGCTGCCCGGCCAGCACATCCTGGTAGGCGATGCGCAGCACACCTTGGCCACCACGCAGCCAGGGTTGCGGGTCGACCCACTGGTTGGCCACGGCATCGCCAGGCTGCAGCGCCGGGCAGCCAGACTGCACCGCGCGCACTGTCTCGTGGCTGAAGTAATCGACCCAAGGGCGATTGCGCCCCGGCGGCGAACCCGGCGGCACAGGCACTTCGACGCGCAGATCGACCGCATCGATCTCTGTCGCGCCGGCGTTGCCCGCATACGCCGCCAAGGCCAGCGACTGCAGCAGCTGGGGTGGCGCGGCCGGTGCAGATCTGGCTGCGGGTCCAGCCGCGGTTCCTGGCACCGACCCAGCCGCTGGTGCCAGAGCCACGGCGGGCTGCACCGCCAGCGGTACCTGTGCCGCGCGGCCCAGCCGCGTGCCGACGCAGGCCAGCCCAGGCCGGGTCAGCGCCGCCAATGCCGGCGCGATGGCCGGCTTGTCACCATC
>JBBRVT010000559.1:0-2913 GCA_038246615.1 Burkholderiales bacterium | reverse complement strand
GCAGGCCGCGCCGGCGTTTCTGCGCGAAGACATGACGCTGTCGGTCGAGGTGGAGACAGGCCGCCGCGAGCGTGCCCTGGTGGTGCCCACCGCAGCGCTGGTGGGCGCGTCAGACGGCAACAGCGCCCAGGTGCATGTGCTGCGCGACGGCCGGGTGCAGGCGCGCCGGCTGCGCCTGGGCCTGCGCACGCTGGACGGCGCCGAGGTGCTGGACGGCCTGGCCGCCGGTGACGTGGTGCTGCTGGGCCGTGGCCTGGCGCCCGGCCAGCGCGCCCGGGCCGACACCGGCGCCCAGGCCGACACCAGCGCCCGCGCTAGCGGGCCGAAGGCCAGTGGCGAGTCCGGCGCGGCGCTGGGCAACGCCATGGGCCGCTGAGCCGCCGCGCCAACGCCATGCTCCACTGGCTGGGCTTCGAACGCCGCGTGGCGCTGCGCTTCCTGCGCGAAGGCCGCATGCAGAGCCTGCTGATCATCGTCGGCGTGGCCGCCGGCGTGGCGGTGGTGGCCTACATCTCGGCGCTGATCGCCGGGCTGCAGGCCAACACGCTGGAGAAGACGCTGGGCGCCCAGCCGCACATCACGCTGAGCCCGCTCGACGAGCTGGTGGCCGCCACGCCGCCGCCGGCGGGCACCATCGCGCTGCAGCAGATCCAGCCGCGTGCGCAGCGGCCGCGCTCGGTGGCCAACTGGGTCGCGCTGGTGCCACTGCTGGAGGCCTTGCCCGGCGTGGCCGCCGTCTCGCCGATGGTGGCCGGCGCCGGGCTGGCAGAGCGCGGGGACGCGACGAAGTCCATCGCCCTGCTCGGCGTGGACCTGGACCGCTACGACCGCATCGTCGGCCTGCGCCGCAAGGTGGTGGCCGGCAGCGCCCGGCTGGGCCCGGGCGAGGGCATCCTGGGCCGCGACCTGGCCGCCGACCTGGGTGTGCGGGTGGGCGACCGGGTGGCGCTGGTCACCAGCAGCAGCAGCGGCAGCGTGCGCGACGCAGTGCGCGTCACCGCCTTGGTCGACCTGGGCGTGCGCGAGCTGAACCGCCGCACCGTCATCGTGCCGCTGCATGCGGCGCAGAGCCTGGTGGGCCTGCCGGGAGGCGCCACCAACCTCGACCTGGTGCTGACGGACGTGTGGGCCGCGCCGGCCATCGCCGCCGGCATGGCGCAGCGCTGGCCCTACAAGGTCGAGAGCTGGCAGGACACCAATGCGCCGCTGGTCTCGGCGCTGAACGCGCAATCGGTCAGCACCGGGCTGATCCGCGCGGTGGTGATGGTGGTGGTGGTGCTGGGCATCGCCAGCGTGCTGGTGGTCACCGTGGTGCAGAAGCAGCGCGAGATCGGCATCCTGCGGGCCATGGGCGCCACCCGCGGCCAGGTGCTGCGCATCTTTCTGCTGCAGGGCGCGATCGTCGGCGCGCTGGGCTCGGCGCTGGGTGTGGCGCTGGCGGTCGGGCTGATCTGGGCCTTCACCTTCTTCGTCAGGGGCTCGGACGGCCTGCCGCTGTTCAACATCACGCTGGCACCGGCGCTGGCGCTGCGCATCGCCGCGATCGCCACGCTGTGCGGCGTGCTGGCGGCGGTGGCGCCGGCCCGGCGCGCTGCCGCGCTCGACCCGGCGCAGGCGATCCGGATCTGAGCATGGATGCATCCCCCCCGCTGCTGCAGCTGGCCGATGTGCGCAAGCGCTACAACATCGACCGGCCCAACGAGGCCGAGGTGCTGCGCGGCGTGTCGTTCAGCCTGCAGCCGGGCGAGTTCGTGGCGCTGATCGGGCCCTCGGGCTCGGGCAAGAGCACCTTGCTCAACATCATCGGCCTGCTGGAACCACTGACCACCGGCAGCTACCGGCTGCAGGGCGAGGAGGTGGCCGGCCTGGACGACGCGGCGCTGACGCTGCGGCGCCGGTCCACGCTGGGCTTCGTGTTCCAGTTCCACCACCTGCTGCCGGCCTTCAGCGCGCTGGAAAACGTGACCCTGCCGGCGCTGATGCGCGAGGGCGCGGTCAGCGCCGCACGGCGCGACCAGGCCCTGGCCATGCTGCAGGCCGTGGGGCTGGCGCAGGCTGCGGCCAAGCGGCCGGGCGAGCTGTCTGGCGGCATGCAGCAGCGCGTGGCCATCGCCCGCGCGCTGGTGCTGCAGCCGCCGCTGGTGCTGGCCGACGAACCCACCGGCAACCTGGACCGGGCATCGTCGGACGAAGTGTTCAAGCTGATGCGCCACATGCATGCCACGCTGAACACCGCCTTCCTGATCGTCACCCATGACCCGCGCCTGGCCGCGCGCTGCGACCGGGTGATCGAGCTGGTGGACGGCCGGGTGGAGCGCGATGCGCCGCAGGAGGCGCTGCACGAGGCGCCACACGAGATGCCACACGATGCTGCACACCCGCCGGCCGGCGCCGAGAATCCGGGCTTCACCGCCGCACAGTCCACACCCGCCGCACCATGAAGCTCCTCAGCGTCAACACCGCCAGCGCCGCGCCGCGGCTGATCCAGGGCCGCAGCATCACCACCGCCATCGGCAAGCAGCCGGTGGCCGGGCCGGTGGCGCTGGGCACGCTGGGGCTGGCCGGCGACGAGCAGGCCGACCAGAGCGTGCATGGCGGCCAGAGCAAGGCGGTGTACCTGTACCCGGTGGCGCACCACCCGTTCTGGCAGACGGTGCGGGCCCAGGCCGGCGTGGCCGCGCCCGGCGCGCCGCTGGCACCCGGCCTGTTCGGCGAGAACCTGACGGTGGACGGGCTGGACGAAGCGCAGCTGTGGATCGGTGACCAGTTGCGCGGGCCCGGCTGCACCCTGGTGGTGAGCGAGCCGCGCAACCCCTGCTTCAAGTTCAATGCGGTGATGGGCTTTGCGCAGGCCAGCAGCCTGATGAACCAGAGCGGCTACTGCGGCGCCTACCTGGCGGTGCTGCACCCGGG
>JBBRVT010000558.1:0-2916 GCA_038246615.1 Burkholderiales bacterium | reverse complement strand
CGCCAGTTGGGGATCAGCTCGGTGATGGCGATCGGGTCCATCACCGCGCCCGACAGGATGTGCGCGCCGGGCTCGCTGCCCTTCTCGAGCACCACCACCGAGATCTCGCGGCCCTGGGTGGCGGCCAGCTGCTTCAGGCGGATGGCCGCAGCCATGCCGCCGGGCCCGCCGCCGACGATCACCACGTCGTAGTCCATGGTTTCGCGTGGGCCGAACTGGGCCAAGATCTCCTGCGGTGTCATCCCGATGTTCCTGTGTGGTGGGGTGTGACCGGCGGCCCATCGGCAGCTGCGGCGACAACACGGCATTCTAACCAGCGGCTCCCAATAAAGCACGGTCGTGCTATTCGGACGCACCTGCCGGCGCCGCTGCGCCGGCCCGGCGGCACGGCGGTGGATGGGGCGGCTTGCGTGCGGTTTCCGGCGCAGTTCCCGGGTTGGCGGGTGTGGGCATGCAGTAGGCTCGTCACCGTGCGTTGCCCTGCCACCGCACTGCCCGCCCTCTGCACCCACAGCCGCCGATGCCGCCACAGCAGCCGATGCCATTGCACCTTCCCGCCCGCCCCCGCGACTTGCCGGTCAGCGCCGCCCAGGCCGCCGAACAGCGGGTGCAACTGGCCTTGTGGGCCAGCGGCGAGAGCGTCTGGGAGTGGAACGCGGCCACCGATTTCGTCAAGGTGGACGTGGCCGACGGTGCGGAGATGCCGTTCGCCGGTGCGCGGCAGGGCATGCCACTGGAGGCCTTCATCGCCCGGGCGCACGCCGACGACAGGGCGGCGGTGCAGCTGTCCTGGCAGCTGCATCTGCGCGGTGCCCACCCCGACATCGACGTCAGCTTCCGCATCCAGGGTGAGGGCGACCGCCCCCGCTGGCTGCGGGTGCGCGGCCGCGCGCTGGAACGTGACAGCCAGGGCGAAGCCCGGTATGTGCTGGGCACGCTGAAGGACGTGACGGCCCAGCGCGACGCCGAGGAATCGCTGCATCTGATGGCCCATGCCTTCAGCAGCACCCGCGACGCAATGGCGGTGATCGACCCGCAGTGGCGGGTGCTGGAGATCAACGAAGCCCTGGTGCGGCTGGCCGGCGAGGACAGCGGCATCCTGCCGGGGTCCGACCTGCGCCACTGGCTGGTGCCGGATGACGGCGTGCTGCCGCAGGTGCTGGCCGACGGTCTCTGGCGCGGCGAGCTCGCGTTGCGGGTCGGCCATGCCGGCGCCACCGTTGCGGTGACGGATGCCCGCTCCACCGTTCCGGTGGAGGTGTCCATCACCGCAGTGCTGGCCAGCGACGGCCGGTGCCGCTGCTTCCTGGTGGCCCTGCACGACTTGCGTGGGCAGCGCCAGACCGAGGCGCGGCTGCAGCGCATGGCCATGGTCGACGAGCTGACCGGCCTGCCCAACCGGCTGGCGTCGCAGTTCCGCATCGACGCGGCGCTGGCGCTGGCGCAGCCGCAGTTCGGCATCCTGTTCATCGACCTCGACGGCTTCAAGGAGATCAACGACTCCTACGGCCACGACCAGGGCGACCAGATGCTGGTACTGGTCGGCCAGCGGCTGCGCATGTCGCTGCCCGAGGACGCGTTCCTGGCGCGTTGGGGGAGTGATGAATTCCTGGTGGTGCTGGCGCAGGGCAGCGGCGACACCGAGGTGCGCGCCTCGGCCCAGGTGGTGCTGGCCGCGCTGGCCGGGCGCTTCGACATCGGCCTGCACGAGGTGCGCATCACGCCCACCATCGGCGCGGTGCTGGCGCCGCAGGACGGCAGCAGTTTCAACCTGCTGATGCGCAAGGCCGATTCGGCCATGCACGCCGGCAAGGAGCGCGGGCGCAACTGCCTGGTGTTCTTCGACGCCAGCCTGGACGACAACGCCCAGCGCCGCGTGCGCATGACCAGCCTGCTGCGCATCGACACCGACCGCAACGGCTTCCGCTTCGTCGCCCAGCCCAAGGTCGACGCCACGGGCCGGCCGGTGGGCGCAGAGTTGCTGATGCGTTGGACCACCGAAGCCTTCGGCAGCGTGTCGCCGGTGGAGTTCATCCCGCTGGCCGAGAAGGTCGGCCTGATCCAGCTGATGGGCCGCCACGCCGCCCATGCCGCAGCGCAGCTGGCATCGGCCTGCGCCGTGCTGGGCCACGCCCTGCCGGTGGCCGTCAACCTGAGCCCCAGGCAGCTGCTGCAGCCGGGCCTGGACGGCCTGCTGCTGCATGCCTGCCGGCGCTACAACATCCAGCCGGCGATGCTGGAGCTGGAGCTCACCGAATCGGCCCTGGTGCAGAACATGGACGTCGTCACGCCGATGCTGCACCGCCTGCGCGACCACGGCTTCAGCCTGGCGCTGGACGACTTCGGCACCGGCTATTCGTCGCTCAGCTACCTGCGCCACCTGCCGTTCGACAAAGTGAAGATCGACCGCAGCTTCGTCATGGACATCGAACGCGACCCGGCTGCCACACGGCTGCTGCAGAGCATCGTGCAGCTGTGCAAGGTACTGGGCATGCGCACCGTGGCCGAGGGCGTGGAGACCGCCCAGCAGCTGGCCGCGCTCGACGCGATGGGGGTGGACGAGTTCCAGGGTTACCACTTCTCGCGGCCGATGCCGGTGGACGACTGGCTGGCGCTGCTGCGCGCTGCCGCGCCAGGCGGGCCGCAGCTGCCGTTGCCTGCGCAAGGTGCCGTGCTATCGTGACACATAGGGTGAACCCCAATGCCCTTGCCACGGCCCCGCTGCCACGGCGCCGGCGCTGACGCCACACACACCACCGTCCTTCCACCGCTGATCGGCTGCTGCCGACGGGGCTTCCACCATGAGCTACAACATCGATCTCTCCGGCCGTGTGGCCTTCGTCACCGGCGCCTCCAGCGGGCTGGGCGCGCACTTCGCCCGCACCTTGAGCAAGGCTGGCGCAGCCGTGGTGCTGG
>JBBRVT010000557.1:0-2918 GCA_038246615.1 Burkholderiales bacterium | reverse complement strand
GTGACGCATGGCCGCAGCACGCTTGGTGGGTTGCTGTTCGGCTCGCACACCAAGAATGTGCTGGCGCGCACCAAGCTGCCGCTGCTCGTGCTGCATTGAGCCCCCCGGCGGACCGGCGGAACCGGACGCCTGGCGTCTGCTTGTTCGACGCACCCGCGATCGCCCCGAGGGGGACGCAGCCAGCCGCTGCGCCGGGGCGTGCCGGCCGCTCAGGTTGACAGCGACGCAAGCTTGACGCCGCGCAGCGCCAGTGCCAGGTCGGCCGCGCCCCACAACGTGATGCCTTGCGCGGCTGCATAGCTGCGGGCGTTGTCGCTGATCTCTCCAAGGCAGACGCAGACAGCCAGCGGCAGTGGGCCGTCGGCCGCCTCGCGCTGCCTGGCAGCCTGCAGCGCGCGCAAGGGTTCCACCCCCAGGCGCGCGGTCTTCCAGCGCCGCGCGCACAGCAGCGTGCGCCGGCCCTGGCGCTGCAGCACCATGTCCACGGCGTCGCCGGTGCCGGGCTGCACGTCGAAGCCGCTGGTCCGCAGTGCGTCGCCCAGCAGCGCCTGGAACGGCGCCCAGCCCAGCGCGCCGACTGCCGCCTGGGTCTGCTGCACCCGCTTTTCCGAAGGCAGCCGCCACTGGCGCTGCGCGGCGATGGCGCCGATGACCGCGAACGGAAAGCCCGACAACGCACCCACCACCCGAAACTCGGCCGGCAGCAGCGCGGCAGCCACCAGCCCGATCGCCGTGCCGATCAGCACGCTGACCCACCAGGGTGCGCGCAACAACGCCCCGAACAGCGAATTGCGGGGCGGGGTGAACTTCAAGCGGCGTCTCCAGGCGTCGGGCTGCCCCGGCGGGGCGGCGCGCGCCATTGTGCGTGCGCGCCCATCGGCGCGGTGTGCGGCTGCGCCGGCAGGCCGGGGCGCTTTGGAGTCTGCTCGCGCCACATCCTGCCTTGTCGCTGTGGCAGGCGCGTGCTTCTGCAGGTTGCGGGTCGGGCGCACAGTGGACAGGGCCATGCCAGCGTGTGCCGAAGCGGGTACGAAGCGGCAGGTCGGGGCCCGCTTTCAGCCGCCCAGGCCGGCGGCCGCCAGCCGTTGCGCCAGTGCCACCAGGCTCAGGTCGCTGCCGCGCGGGCCCAGCAGAGACAGGCCGATCGGTGCGCCGTGGCGCCGCAGCAGCGGCAGGCTGAGCTGGGGCGTGCGCGCCAGGCCGGCCACGCACAGTAGCTGGATGGCGCGGTTGCGGTAGTCCTCCAGCGTGCTTTCGGGCGCGGCGCGCAGTGGCGCGACATCGGGCATGGTGGGCAGCAGCAGCACGCCGTCCTGGGCCAGCAGGTCGTCGAGTTGGGCGGCAAAGGCAGTGCGGAAGGCGGTGGCTGCGGCCACCTGGGCATCGCTCACGTTGCGGCTCCAGGCAAAGCGCTCGGCCACGCCCGGGCCCAGCGGCGGCGCATAGCGCTCGATCAGCGGGCCGTTGGTCAACCAGGCCTCGCGCCCCTGCAGATGGCGGGTGTGCCAGTACATGGCCTCGATGCTGTCGCGCACCAGCGCCACCGGGCTGGCGCGGCCCAGCACCGCCTGCACCGCGTCGGCCACCGGCTGCAGGTCGGCCAGCACCTCGGGCGCCAGCAGGGCCCACAGATCGGTGGGCCACAGCAGGCGCGGCGCGGCCGGCAGCGGCGTGGCGTCGGGCGCCATCAGCACAGCGGCCACGCGGGCGAAGGTGCTGCTGTCGCGGGCAAAGAAGCCGCAGGTGTCGAGGCTGGGCGACAGATCCATGCAGCCCTGCAGCGCGATGCGGCCATGCGTGGGCCGCAGCCCGAGCAGGCCGCAGTGGCTGGCCGGCGCGCGCACGCTGCCGCCGGTGTCGGTGCCCAGCGCGAAATCACACAGGCTGTTGCTCACTGCCGATGCCGATCCCGAGGACGAGCCGCCGCTGATGCGATCGGGCGCAGCGCCGTTGATCGGCGCGCCGAAGTGGGCGTTGTTGCCGTTCATCGAAAAGGCGAACTCGTCGGTGACGGTCTTGCCGGCCACCGCCGCGCCGGCGTCGAGCAGGCGCTGCACCGTGGCTGCCGTGCTGGTCTTGATGCCCGACATCGCCAGCACGACCGGGCTGCCGCCGCCGGTGGGGTAGCCGGCCAGGTCGAACAGGTCTTTCACGCCGAAGCGCAGGCCGGCCAGCGGCCCGGTGGCGGCATGCGGCACCGGCACGTCGGGGTAGGGCACGAAGGCGTGGGCGGGGTCGTGCAGGGGCATGTGGGTCTCCGGGTCGTTGTGTCGCAGCCGGTGCGGCCGCGCAGCGCTCAGGCCCGTGCTGCGGCCGGGGCGGTGGCCGGCGCGGTGGCGTCGGTTCTCAGGCAGCGCGCCTGGTGGCCCGGCGACAGCACCACAGCCTCCGGCGGGGTGCTGCGGCAGGCCTCCTGCGCCAGCGGGCAGCGCTCGGCGAAGGCGCAGCCGGGTGGCAGGTTGGCCAGGTCGGGCGGGCTGCCGGCGATCGTGGCCAGCCGGCCGCCGTTTTTGGCCGAGGTCGCCATCGCGCCATGCGCGCGGCTCTGCAGCAGCGCCCGGGTGTAGGGGTGGCGCGGCGCGCGGATCAGCTGCCGCGCCGTGCCTTCCTCGACGATGCGCCCGGCATACATCACCGCGATGCGGTCGGCCACCTCCACCGCAGCGCCGATGTCGTGGGTGACGAAGATCACCGACAGGCCCAGCTCGCGCTGCAGCTCGCGCAGCAGCAGCAGCACCTGGATCTGCACCGTGGCATCGAGCGCGGTGGTGGGCTCGTCGGCCAGCAGCACCTGCGGCTTGCAGGCCAGGGCCAGCGCGATCATCGCCCGCTGGCGCATGCCGCCGCTCATCTCGTGCGGATAGGCGGCCAGCCGCCGCTCGGGGCTGGGGATGCGCACCCGCTCGAACAGCGCCAGT
>JBBRVT010000556.1:0-2930 GCA_038246615.1 Burkholderiales bacterium | reverse complement strand
GGATAGAAGCTGCGGAAGTAGGCCAGCAGTTCGTCGGCGCGCAGTTCCGGGAACAGGTCGCTGGCCTGCGGCACGTAGCCGATGCGGGAACGCGCCGCATCGTCGAGCCGCGTCGCCGGCTGGCCGAACAAGCGCACGCTGCCGGCCTGCGCGTCACGCAGACCCAGCAGCGCCTCGAGCAATGTCGTCTTGCCGGCGCCATTGCGGCCCAGCAGGCCGACCACCTGCCCGGGCTGCAGCCGCCAGTCCAGGCCCTGCAGCACGGGGCGGCCGGCGTAGGCCAGTTGCAAGCCGGCGATCTCGATGCTGGGAGCCGCCTCGGTCAGGGCGCCAGCAGCGCTGAGCACGAGGCCGGCGTCGTTGTGGGGCAGGGGCACGTTCAGGGACGGTGTCATCGCGGGGATCCGGGGGTGGGTGCGGGTGCGGGTGCGGGTGCGTTCAGCAGACGTTCGAACAGCGCGAGCGCCTGGTGCTTGGGGATGCCGAGTTCCTGCGCCTCGGCGGCGGCGCGTTGCAAGGTGGGCTCCAGCTGCCCGATGCGGTCGCGGGCCCGGGCCGGCGCGGCATGGCCGGCGGCGATGACCATCGGCAGGCCGCGCCGGCGCTCCAGCAGGCCTTCGAGTTCGAGCAGCCCGTAGGCCTTGGAGACGGTCATCGGGTTCACGGCCAGCAGCAGCGCCAGTTCGCGCACCGAGGGCAATTCCTGGCCGGCCAGCCACTGCCCGGCCGCCACCCGCCGGCGCAGCTGATCCATCAGCTGGCGGTAGATCGGCTCGGCCGAGCCGGTATTGATCTGAAACTGGATCGGGGTGTCCATGTGCACTAGTGTACGGGTGCACTAGTACACTTTGTCAAGTGTCAGTTTGTCAGGACCCCGGGCGTTCTTTCATCACGGCGGGCCCTGGGCATGCTCGGGCCTGCTTGCCGGGAAAGCCGGCCGCGAAGCTGTCGGGCGCGGGCGCGGCAGCCCGCCGAGCCGGCTCCCGGCCCGCGGCGGCTCGACAAGCGTCGACTCTGTAGCATGCGCCTGTCAGCCGCCGGTTCCCGGCCATGAAGGATCGAACGTGATGAGAAGCCTCGCTCACTCCAGTCGCCTCGTCCCTGCCCTGCTGCTCGCCGCGGCGACGCTGCTGACGGCCTGCAGCACGACGCAGGTGCTCAACCCCGTCACCGGCGAGACAGAGCGCTCGGCGATGACGGAGGCCGACGAGATCGCGCAAGGCGCGAAGGCGCACCCGCAGATCCTGGCCGAATACGGCCGGCTCGCCGACGAGGGCTTGCAGCGTTATGTCGACGGCATCGGCCAGAAGCTGGCCGCGCAGAGCCACCGCGCCAACCTGAAGTGGACCTTCACGGTGCTCGACAGCCCGGACATCAACGCCTTCGCGCTGCCCGGCGGCTACATCTACATCACCCGCGGGCTGATGGCGTACCTGGACAGCGAGGCCGACCTCGCCGGCGTGATCGGTCACGAGATCGGTCACGTCACCGCCCGCCACGGTGCGCAGCAGGCGACCCGCCAACAACGCGCCGGTGTCGGCGTGCTGGCAGCCACCATCGGCGGCGTGCTGCTCGAGGCGGCGGGCGTCGGTGGCGCGGCGCAGGTCGCCAGCCAGGCGGCGCAAACGGTGGCTGCCGGCCACGTTGCCAAGTATGGGCGCGAGGCCGAGACGCAGGCCGATCGCCTGGGAGCCGAGTACCTGGCCAAGTCGCGCTACAACCCGAAGAACATGATCGACGTGATCCAGGTGCTGAAGGACCAGGAGCGTTTCGCCGCCGATGTCGCACGCGCCGCCGGCCGCACCCCGGCGGGCGCGCCGAACTGGCTGGCTTCGCACCCCAGCAACGACCAGCGGCTGGCCGACATCCGCGGCTTGGCCACACAACTGGCAGCCGGCAGTCCGAAGTGGGACGACGACGCCCGCGCCCGCTATCTGCGCGCGATCGAAGGCACCACCTTCGGCGACGGCCGCGAACAAGGCGTGGTGCGCGGCCGCCATTTCTTTCACGAGCCGCTGGGCATCGCGATGAGCGCGCCGAGCGGCTGGCGCATCGTCAACGCGGCCGAGCAGGTGCTGGTGATGAACCCGGCTGGCGACGCCGGCCTGGTGATGAAGCTGATGCCCCCCGATGCCGGCACCGACCACGCCGAGATCCTGCGCAAGACCCTCGGCGCGACCGAAGGCCGCATCGAGAAGCTCACCCTGGGCGGCAGCTTGCCGGCCACCCACTTCAGCGGTCAGCGGCGCAATGCGCAGGGCCAGGTCGGCACGCTGGAAGCCACGCTCGTCACCGGCCCGGCGAATCGGGTCTTCCTGCTCGGTTGGGCGGCGCGCGACGCCGCCACGTTGCAGGCCGCGCGGCCCGGCCTGCGTGCGGCCGAGTCGTCGTTCCGCCCGCTGGCCGGTGCCGAGCTGGCCGCCGCGAAGCCGTGGCGTCTGAAGCTGGTGCCGATGCCGGCCGGCGGATTTGCCGAACTGGCACGGCAGTCGCCGCTGGATGATGCGGCGGAGCGCCAATTGCGTTTGCTCAACGGCGCCTATGGCGACCGCGGGGCTGCTCCCGGCAGCGAGCCGAGGCCCGGCCAGCTGGTGAAGATCGTCTCGAGTGCCCCCTGAGGGGGCAGGCTTCAGTCGCGTGCGACGACGCTCACGTTGACGCTCATGCCGGCGTAGTCGCCAGGGTCGCCAAACCACTCGCCCGACAGCGGCGCCACTTCGGAGGCCTCGCGCCCGAATGCGACGCGGATGAGGTCGCTGCCGCCGATCAGGTTGTTGGTGGGGTCGACCGGGAACCAGCCGCAGTCGGGCAGGTACACCTGCACCCAGCCATGGGTGGCGCCGCCGCCCTGGTTGGCCCCCGATGCCGGGGAATACAGATAGCCCGACACGAATCGCGCCGCAATGCCCAGTTGGCGCAGGGCGTCGATC
>JBBRVT010000555.1:0-2935 GCA_038246615.1 Burkholderiales bacterium | reverse complement strand
GTCAATGAAGAGTACGCGCTGTTCTCCGAGTTCAAGGCCCATGGCGGCCAGGGTGTCGAAGTGCTGACCGGCAGCCACGGCCAGGCCGACACCGCCAAGTACATCGCCATGGCGCAAGAGTTCAGCCTGCTGGCCTCGCGTGGCAGCGATTTCCATTCGCCCGAAGAGAGCCGCACCGACCTGGGCACCCTGCCCGACCTGCCCGGCGTGCTGCAGCCGGTGTGGCAGGCGCTGGCCCGGCCCGGCAGCCGCTGGGCCGCTGCGGCCAGCCTGCAAGTTTGATCCACCGCGTGCGGCGGCGGCTGCGGCCGGCGTAGATTCCAGGCTCGGCGAGCCCGACCAACCCGCCAACCCGCCAACCCGCCAACTGGCCAACCAGCCAACCAGCCAGCCAACCAACTGGCCAACCCGCCAACCGTTCAACTGGCCCGCGCATGTCGCAGTACTTCGAAGTCCACCCCGACAACCCGCAGCCCCGGTTGATCAAGCAGGCGGCGCAGTTGCTGCTGCAGGGCGGCGTGTGTGCGGTGCCCACCGACAGCAGCTATGCGCTGGTGTGCCGGCTCGACGACAAGACCGCAGCCGAGTCGCTGCGCCGCATCCGCCAGGTCGACGACAAGCACCACCTCACGCTGCTGTGCCGCGACCTGTCGGAGCTGGCCAACTACGCCCGGGTCGACAACCGCCAGTACCGGCTGCTGAAGCTGGGCACGCCCGGGCCCTACACCTTCATCCTGGAAGCCACCAAGGAAGTGCCACGCCGCTTGTCGCACCCCTCGCGCCGCACCATCGGCCTGCGTGTGCCGGGGCACAAGGTGGCGCAGGCGCTGCTGACCGAACTGGGCCAGCCGCTGCTGGCGACCACGCTGATCGCCCCGGGCGAGACCGAACCGCTGAACGACCCGCAGGAGATCCGCGAGCGCTTCCAGAAGCTGGTGGCCGCCGTGGTGGACGCCGGCGCCTGCCCGAGGGCGCCCACCACGGTGATCGACCTCAGCGGCGACACACCCAGTTTGGTGCGCCAGGGCCGCGGTGATCTGGCGCGGCTGGGCCTTTGATCAACCGCCCGCAGCGGCGGGTGCCGTCACCGCGCGGCCGTCAGCCCGTCCAGCACCTGCTGCGGGCTGAAGCCCAGCTGCACCTGCCCGCGCACCACCAGCGTGGGCGTGCCGCGGGCGCCGACTGCCTGGTAGCGCGCCGCGCAATCGGCATCGCGCTCGACGAAGCATTCACCAAACGGCACCTGCTGGTCAGTCAGCCAGCGGCGCGCGACGGTGCAGTACACGCAGGTGGTGGACGACAGCATCTGGATGTCGCCAGGCCGGGCCTGCGCGGCCAGTTGTTCACCAAGGCTGCCTGCCAAGTGGCTGCGCCACCATTGGCTGGCACCGCTGGCCAGCGCCACCACCACGGCCAGGCTGGCCAGCGTGCGCCAGGATGACATGCCCTTGGCCGGAGCCCGGATCACAGTGCGGCGGTGACGACGATCTCGACCTTCCACTCCGGCCTGGCCAGTGCGGCCTGCACCGTGGCACGCGGCGGGGTGTGGCCGGGCACCACCCAGGTGTCCCACGCCGCGTTCATGCCGGGAAAGTCGGCGATGTCGGCCAGGTAGATCTGGGCCCGCAGGATGCGGGACTTGTCGGTGCCGGCCTGGGCCAGCAGCGCGTCGATGGCGGCCAGCACCTCGCGGGTCTGCGTGCCGATGTCGGGGGTTGCGCCCGCAGCCACCTGGCCGGCCAGGTAGCACACACCGTTGTGCACGGCCATCTCGGACATGCGGGCACCGACGTCATAACGTTGAACCATGGTGATCAAAGTCCTTTGGAGCGGGAGGAACGTGAATCCAAGCCGGGCGCCGCCTCGTCATGCAGGCGCTTCACGCGGCGGCGCCGGCGGCGCAGCTTGTTCGGGTCGGTTTCGGGTTCGGGGGCCTTCTCGCCGATGCGCGACTCCTTGCCCTTCACCAACTTCAGGATGTTGCGCCAGTGGCGCCAGATCAGCATCAGGCTCATCACCGACACCGCCAGCGCCACGCTGGGCCGGTCGAAGAACATCAGCGTGAAGAACGGCGCAAAGGCGGCGGCGATCAGCGAGGCCAGCGACGCATAGCGGAAGATCGCTGCGACGATGATCCAGCAGACTATGGTGACACCGCCCAGGATGGGCTCGAAG
Organism: Burkholderiales bacterium; assembly: GCA_038246615.1. Lineage (GTDB taxonomy): Bacteria > Pseudomonadota > Gammaproteobacteria > Burkholderiales > Burkholderiaceae_C > Pseudaquabacterium. The sequence goes on along the minus strand of JBBRVT010000555.1, from coordinate 760 downwards.
GCCAGCAGCACGCCGGCGGCGGTGGCCACGCCCTTGCCGCCCTGGAACCTGAAGAACACCGGGAACAGGTGGCCGATGAACGCGGCCACGCCGACGAAGGCGATGGTGGTGTCCTCGAAGCCGAGCTCGAAGGCGTAGTACTGCACCAGCGCTGTGGGCAGGTAGCCCTTCAGTGCGTCCAGCAGCAGCGTCAGCACCGCCGCCAGCTTGCTGCCCGAGCGCAGCACATTGGTGGCGCCCGGGTTCTTCGAGCCATAGGTGCGCGGGTCGCCCAGGCCCATCAGCTTGCTGACGATCACGGCGAACGACACCGAGCCGATCAGATAGGCGATGAAGAAGGCGGAGTAGCTGTAGACGAGATCCATGGGGCAGGCTGCGGTGGGCAAGCGGGTGGCTGGCAGTGTAAGTGGCAGGGATGCACCCGCCAGGTCTGCGGCGCGCAGGCAGCCCGCGTTTGCGGGCCCTCGGACCGGGGGTCCCGGCTAGACTTCGGGCCAGTTTGTCGCCACGCCACTGTCTGACCGCCAGCAGCCGTGCAGCTGCACCTGCTTGGCAAGCCCTCCACTGAACGGACCACCGATGACCCACCGCTTGCGCATCGCCGCACTGGCACTGGCCCTGATGCACCTGCCCGCGCTGGCCCAGACCACCGTCAAGGACGCCTGGGTGCGCGGCACCGTGGCCCAGCAGAAGGCCACCGGCGCGTTCTTCCAGATCACCACGCCCGCTGGCGGCACACTGCTGTCGGCCAGCTCACCGG
>JBBRVT010000554.1:0-2942 GCA_038246615.1 Burkholderiales bacterium | reverse complement strand
CGAAAGAAGTAGGTCTGCACGTCCATCTGCTGGATCGCAAATTCGCCGGCCACGATCTTGCGCCGCACCCACTGGTGGCTGGGGTTGAAGCGGCGCGTGTGGCCGCACATCGCGACCCGCCCTGTGCGTGCCTGCAGATCGACCACGGCATAGGCGTCGCGCAGGCTGTCGGCCAGCGGAATCTCCACCTGCACATGTTTGCCCGCGTGCAGGCACTGCAGGGCCTGCGCCGCGTGCATTTGCGTGGGCGTGGCCAGGATGACGGCGTCCAGCCCGGGCAGGGCCAGGCTGTCGGCCAGATCGGTGCTGGCATGGGCGATGCCGTACCTGGCGGCCACTTCCTGCGTCTTGTCGAGCTCGCGCCCGACCAGCGAGATCACCTCGACGCCATCGATGCGCTTGCAGGCGTCCAAGTGCTTCTGGCCGAAGGCGCCGGCACCGGCCAGCGCGACCTTGATGGGTTTCGTCATGTGTTCTCCAGCACCAGGTGGCCCACCGCGGTGTTGCTGGCGGGCACGTGATAGAAGCGGTGTGCCACCCGCGGTGGCGCGCCACCATTGACATCGGACATCGCGCCGCGGGCGATCAGCCACATCACGAGTTCGATGCCTTCGCTGCCGGCCTCGCGCATGTAGTCGATGTGCGGCACCTGGGCCAGCCCGGCGGGGTCATCGATCAGGCGATCCAGAAAGGCCTTGTCCCAGTCGCTGTTGATGAGCCCCGCACGCGGTCCCTGCAATTGGTGGCTCATGCCGCCGGTGCCCCAGATCTGCACGTTCAGGTCTTCATCGAAGCTCTCGACCGCGCGGCGGATGGCCTGGCCCAGCGCAAAGCAGCGACGGCCGCTGGGCGGCGGGTATTGCACGACGTTGACAGCAAACGGAATCACCAGGCACGGCCACTGGAAACGGGACGCCGGCGGCTGGCCGAACAGCAGCGACAGCGGCACCGTCAGCCCGTGGTCCACGTCCATGCGGTTGACGATGGTGAGGTCGAAGTCGTCCTGGATCACGCTCTGCGCGATGTGGCTGGCGAGTGCCGGGTGGCCCAGCACCTGGGGCACCGGGCGCGGGCCCCAGCCTTCGTCGGCCGGCGCGAATTCAGCCGCGGTACCGATGGCGAAGGTGGGGATGAAGTCCAGGCTGAAGGCCGTGGCGTGGTCGTTGAAGACCAGGAACACGACATCGGGCGTGTGCTGCTGCATCCACTGTTTGCTGGCTTCGTAGCCGGCGAACACCTTCTGCCAATAGGGCTCGTGGGACTTGCCGAGGTCCAGTGCCGCGCCGATGGCAGGCACGTGGCTGGTGTAGACCGATGCGGTGATGCGGGCCATGGGCTGTCCTTGCATTGCGCTTGCGTTGTGCTTCAGAACCCGGGCCGCGTGGCATTGCCCTGCGGCTGGCGGTGCGCCTGCGCGCTGCCGTCCTCGCCGACGCGGCGGTTGCCTTCGACGCTGCGGCCGCCGTTGACCATCATGTCGCGGTACTCGTCTTCCGTCATGCCGGTCATGCTGCCGGCCATCTGCTGAAAGCTCTTGCCGTGGGTGGCGCCGATCTTGGCCAGAAAGTAGATGTTGCCGCCCTCGGCAATGCAGCGGTTCAGGTCGCGCGCCAGCACGGCCTGCTTCTGCGCCTCGGTCATCTGCCACTCGTCCAGGTAAGCGCGCTGATCGGCCAGAAAGCGGGCCCGGTGGTCGGCCTTCATCAGGCTCATGCAGAACTGGTTCAGCCAGTAGCCCTTGCGGCTTTGCTCGGCGTCGAAGACGGTCGTGCCGGGAATATCGAGATAGGGTTTGTCCAGCGCCATCATGCTTCCTCTGGCCAATACAGACGCATCGGGTTCTCGACGAGCAGCTTGCGCTGTAAATCCGCCGTCAGCGCGATGTGCGGGATAAAGTCGACCAGCAAGCCGTCGTCAGGCATGTAGTCCTTCAGGTTGGGGTGCGGCCAGTCGGTGCCCCACAGCACGCGGTCGGGGAACTGTTCGACGATGCGGCGGGCAAAGGGCACCACATCCCGGTAAGCCGCTTGTTCACCCTGCAGCGCTTTCGGGCCCGTCAGGCTCGATCGTTCCGGGCAACTGACCTTGCTCCAGACCTTCGGGTGCTCTCGCATGAAGCGTTCGAACAGCGCGAACTGCGGGCCGTCCACGGGCAGGCTGACATCAGGCCGGCCCATGTGGTCGACGACCACCGTGGTGGGCAGCGCTGCGAAGAAGTGCCACAGTTCAGGCAGGTCCACGGCCTCGAAATAGATGACGACATGCCAGCCCAGCGGGGCGATGCGCGTGGCAATCTCCATCAGTTCTTCGCGCGGCGTGAAGTCCACCAGCCGCTTGACGAAGTTAAAGCGTACGCCGCGCACGCCGGCTGTGTGCAAGGCCTGCAGTTCGGCGTCGCTGATGCTGCGCCGCACCGTCGCCACACCACGCGCCCTGCCGTTCGAAGCCAGGCAGGCGTCGACCATGGCGCGGTTGTCAGTGCCGTGGCAGGTGGCCTGCACGATGACGTTGCGTGCGAAACCCAGCTGGTCGCGCAAGGCAAACAGCTGCGACTTGCTGGCGTCGCAAGGCGTGTACTTGCGTTCGGGCGCGAACGGGAAATCATCGCCCGGGCCGAAGACGTGGCAATGCGCGTCGACGCTGCCAGGCGGCACCCGAAAGTGCGGCTGGCTGGGGCCGTCGAACCAGTCCAGCCAGCCCGGGGTTTTCTCAAAGGGCATCTCGGGCTTTCTTGAGGTGGTGACGGCTGCAGCCATCTTCGTCGACGCCCACAAAAGCGAAGTGCCGCACCGGTGCGCTCGTCATCGCTTCACCGCGGCGGCGGCCCGTCGATGTAGCGCAGACCAGCCTCCTCCAGCGGCTCGCGCATCTTGTACATGTCCAGGCCCAGCACACCGGCAGCGAACCTGGCGCGCTTGTCGGCTTCCAGGGCTTCACGCTGG
>JBBRVT010000553.1:0-2957 GCA_038246615.1 Burkholderiales bacterium | reverse complement strand
TGAGGAAACGCCGGGCCGCTCCCAAGTTTCCTCATCCCCCCTCGGGGGGCCTGACGCGCAGCGGCAGGTCTGGGGGCGCTCTCAGCCTCTGAAGCCAAGCCCGCCATCTCCATCTTCTGAGTTCTCATCGGAGTCAAAGCATGTTCGAGAAAATACTGATCGCCAATCGGGGCGAAATCGCCTGCCGCGTGATCCTGGCCGCCAAGAAGATGGGCATTGCCAGCGTGGCCGTCTACTCCGAGGCCGACCGCGACGCCCGCCATGTGGACCTGGCCGATGAAGCGGTGTTCATCGGCCCGGCACCCAGCCGCGAGAGCTATCTGGTGATGGACAAGATCATCGCCGCCTGCAAGGCCACCGGCGCGCAGGCGGTGCACCCGGGCTACGGCTTCCTGTCGGAGAACGAGACCTTTGCCAGGCGGGTGGAAGAAGAAGGCATCGTCTTCATCGGCCCCAAGCACCACAGCATTGCCGCCATGGGCGACAAGATCGCCAGCAAGAAGCTGGCGGCCGCAGCGAATGTCAACACCATCCCCGGCTGGAACGCAGCCATCGAGTCACCCGGGCGCGCAGTGGAGATCGCCCGTGACATCGGCTACCCGGTGATGATCAAGGCCAGTGCCGGCGGTGGCGGCAAGGGCCTGCGCGTAGCTTGCAACGACAAGGAAGCCTTCGACGGTTTCACTGCCTGCACCAACGAGGCGCGCAACAGCTTCGGCGACGACCGGGTGTTCATCGAGAAGTTCGTCGAGAGCCCGCGCCACATCGAGATCCAGGTGCTGGGCGACGCCCACGGCAACGTGGTGTTCCTGCATGAGCGTGAATGCTCGATCCAGCGCCGCCACCAGAAGGTGATCGAGGAGGCACCGTCGCCGTTCATCAGCGAGGCCACGCGTGCCGCCATGGGCGCGCAGGCGGTGGCGCTGGCCAAGGCGGTGCAATACCAGAGTGCCGGCACGGTGGAATTCGTCGTCGGCAAGGACCAGAGCTTCTACTTCCTGGAAATGAACACCCGGCTGCAGGTGGAACACCCGGTCACCGAGAGCATCACCGGCATCGACCTGGTGGAGCAGATGATCCGCGTGGCCGCCGGCGAGAAGCTGCCGTTCACGCAGGCGCAGATTCCGCGCCGCGGCTGGGCCATCGAGTGCCGCATCAACGCCGAAGACCCGTTCCGCAACTTCCTGCCCAGCACCGGTCGCCTGGTGCGCTACCAGCCGCCGGCCACCACGATGGAGGCCAGCCAGCCGGTGCCAGTACACCTTGGTGCTGACAGCGCTGAGGCCGCCGTGGTGGGTGGCGTGCGGGTGGACACCGGTGTGGAGGAGGGCGGCGAGATCCCGATGTTCTACGACTCGATGATCGCCAAGCTCATCGTGCACGGCGTGGACCGGCTCGATGCGATCGCCAGGATGCGCGCCGCACTCAACGCTTTCGTGATCCGTGGCGTGTCGAGCAACATCCCGTTCCAGAGCGCGTTGCTGGCCCACCCCCAGTTCGTGTCGGGTGACTTCAACACCGGCTTCATCGCCGAGCACTACCCCCACGGCTTCCGCGCCGAGGATGTGCCGCACGACGACCCCGACTTCCTGGTGGCGCTGGCTGCGGCCACCTACCGCCTTTACCGCGAACGGGCGGCCGGCATCTCGGGCCAGTTGCCTGGCCATGGCGTGCAGATCGGCCAGCAGTTCGTGGTGGTGGTCAAGGGCGCGGCGGGCGCGCACCGGCATGTGCCGGTGGTGGTGCAGATCCACCCGCAACCCGGCGGGCCGACCTCGCTCACGGTGAAAGTGCAGGGCGGCGCGCCCTACGCCATCAGCACCGACTGGAGCTTCGGCGGCATCCGCGCTGCCGGCAGCTGTAACGGCCTGCCCTTCACCGCGCAGGTGCAGCGCCAGGGCCTGTGGATGCGTGTGGCCCACAACGGCCTGGCCATCGATGCCCAGGTGATGAATGCCCGCGCGGCCGAGCTGCTGCGGGTGATGCCGTTCAAGGCGCCGGCCGACATGAGCAAGTTCCTGCTGTCGCCGATGCCCGGCCTGCTGGTGGACGTGGCGGTGAAGCCCGGCCAGACGGTGCAGGCCGGCGAGCGGCTGGCGGTGATCGAGGCGATGAAGATGGAGAACATCCTCACCGCCGGCCAGGACGGCGTGGTCAGCGAGGTGCTGGCCGCCAAGGGTGAGAGCCTGTCGGTGGACCAGCCGATCCTGTCATTTGCCTGAGCGGAGCGCATGATGAGCAGCAAGCCTTTCAAGATCCTCGGCATCCAGCAGATCGCCATCGGCGGGCCCGACAAGGCCCGGCTCAAGAGCCTGTGGGTGGACATGCTGGGCCTGACGGTCAAGAGCACCTTCGTCTCCGAGCGCGAGAACGTCGATGAAGACATCTGCGCGCTGGGCAGCGGCGTGCATGCGGTCGAGGTCGACCTGATGCAGCCGCTGGACCCCGAGAAGAAACCGGCCGTTCACACCACGCCGCTGAACCACGTGGGCCTGTGGGTGGACGATTTGCCGAAGGCGGTGGAATGGATGACCGCCAACGGCGTGCGCTTTGCGCCGGGCGGCATCCGCAAGGGCGCCGCCGGCCACGACATCACCTTCATCCACCCCAAGGGCAACGAGCAGTTCCCGCTGGGTGGTGAAGGTGTGCTGATCGAGCTGGTGCAGGCGCCGGCCGAGGTGATCGCAGCGCTGGGGTGACTGGCTTGGGCTCGTTGCTGTCTTTGCCGTTGTTGAACAGCCGACATTCACAGTTCGGGGCGAGGCCGAGGACGGCGGGTGACTGGCTGACTCCGTGTCATTCCGGGCCTTCGGCCCTCCCTTCTTTACTTACGCAGAACACCCCCGCCCGCCCCGACCCACAGGCACCACCCAGGCGCTCGCGTCGAAGGCCTTCTGGTGCCACCCCTGTGTCCTGGGCGAGGACGGGGGGGGATGGGCGGGAGTAAAGAAATAAAG
>JBBRVT010000552.1:0-2978 GCA_038246615.1 Burkholderiales bacterium | reverse complement strand
TGCGCGGCGCGTCTTCCAGCTTCTGCATGAAGTGGCAGTGCCAGCGCAACCGGCCCTGGAAGCTGCGCACCGCGCCGGGCCAGCGCGCATCGACCGGCGCACCTTCCGCCTGCAACTGCTGCAACTCGGTGGCCCGGGCATCGGCCGCGTGGCTGATGCTGCGCAGCGAGACCGTGCCCCAGGCCAGGTGCGGGCTCAGGCGCGAGCAGGCGTGCCCGGCGCTCAGCGGGCTGGACATGCCATGCCGGTAGTCGACACCGCGCGCCTGCAGGAAGCTCTGCAGCAGCGCCTGGCCCGCCACCTCGCCACCGGGCTGGGCCAGTGGCTTGGGCGCGCCATGGCACGGCTGCATGCCGGGTGGTGCTGGCTGGACCGGCACGCCGGCGGCGGCGTGGATGTGTTGCGGCGCCCCGATGGGCGGCGCGGCCATGCGCCGGTCCCAGCGCGCCGCCCAGCCGTTGCGGCTGGCCAGCGGACGGACCACGCCGCATTGCGGCAGCTCGGTCCACACCACGCCGCGGGCACGGCACCAGGCCAGCACCGCGCGGTCGCGGTCCCAGGTCAGGCGCTGGCCGGTCTCTTCATGGCTCCAGAGGTGGGTGAAGCCGGTGGCAGCATGCAGAGCCTGCAGCACCGGCACCGCGTCGCCCCACCGGCGCACCAGGCAGCCGCCACGGGCCGCCAGCGCCTGGGCCAGGTCGGCCAGGCTCTGCTCGATGAACACCGCGTGACTGGCGTCGAACAGGTCGGACGCCAGCAACGCCGGCTCGGTGATGTGCAGTGCCACCACCGGCCCCAGCGCTGCTGCCCGGGCCAGCGGCGCGTGGTCATGCACGCGCAGGTCGCGTTTGAACCAGACCAGCTGCGTCATGCCAGCTGCGGCAAGGCGCCCTGCGGGCGCATCATGTGCCCACGCCCTGCGGGCGCATCAAGTGCCCACGCACTATGGGCGCGGCACGAGGGCGCGCCGCGTTGTCGCTCAGGCGGCCTTCTTGTTCCAGGCGGTGCACCAGCCCTTGGCGTTGACCTGCTTGTTGGCCACGATGGCGCAGGGCGCCCAGGCGTCGGTGGCCTTGCCGGCGTACAGCGCGCAGTTGGCGCAGATGCTGCCCTTGACGTACGGGGCGTTCTTGGCCGGGTCGAGCTTGGAGGCGTCGTGCACGTACTTCACCGCCTTGGCGATCGGTTCGCTCTCTTCGATCTTGGCGGCTTGCGCGTTGGCGCGCAGGCTGGCGCCAACAACCAGGGTGGCGGGAACGAGTTGCAGGATGAAGGTGCGGCGTTGGGTCATTGCAAACTTTCAAAAGCCGGAGTTGTGGGATTCCCGCTGCCGCTCCGGCGGCCGCATCGGGGTAGAGCATGAGAGTGTGGCGGACCTGGCTGCGTAGCTGGCCAGGTAGTTGACCGCCGTGCTGGGGCACCAGTGTGCCCGGTGCAACACGGGTGTGTAACGCAGGCCGGTGATGTCTTGTTGACACAGACCGGCGCCGGCCATGGCCTGTGCCAGTTCGGCCGGCGTGACGAATTGCCGCCAGCGGTGCGTGCCCAGGGGCAACAGGCGCAGCAGCCATTCTGCGCCGACGATGGCCAGCAGGTAGCTGCGCCAGGTGCGGTTGATGGTCGAGGCCAGCACCAGCCCGCCCGGTGCCAGGTGCGCCAGCGCGCTGTGCACGAAGGCGGGCACGTCCTGCACATGCTCCACCACCTCCAGCAGCAGCAGCAGGTCGAACTGCTCGCCAGGCTGCAGCGCCTGGGCCGGGTCGCCGGCGCGGTAGTCGATCGCCAGGCCGCTGGCAGCGGCATGGTCGCGGGCGATGTCGATGCTGCGCGCTGCAGCGTCGATGCCGGTGACCACGGCACCGGCGCGCGCCAGTGGCTCGCACAGCAGGCCGGCGCCGCAGCCCACGTCCAGCACCCGCAGGCCGGCCAGACCGGCGCCAGGCGCCCGGCCGGCGTGGGCCTCGGCCAGCGCCTGCACCCGGCCCTGGCGCAGCCGGTTGAGCACATGCAGCGGCCGCATCGGGCCCAATGGGTTCCACCAGGTGGCGGCCAGCCGGTTGTAGCGCGCCTGCTCGTCGGGGCGGATGGTCGCGCTGGCTGGCATGGCGGGGTCGGTTGCAATGGTCACGGGTGGAGTGTCGCGCTTTCGAACCCGGTTTGTCGTGGATCCGACACTTCGAAGAGCGAAAGCGTCGACTTTTCCGCGTCAAAGCTGCATCAGCCAACCCGGCGCATCAGCCACCCCGGCGTGGCGGGCCCTTGCGGGGGCCGGGCGCAGGCCGCGCCGGTGCGCCGCGCACCGGCCGCTGGCCCGGCAGCAGCCTGGGCGCCGCCGCCAGCGCGCCGGCCACCGGGCGCGACACGTCGGCCATCAGCAGCACGCTGCGCACCAGGTCTTCCACCGCTTCGGCCAGGGTTTCGGGCGGCGCCAGGGTCTCGATCTCGGCGAGCAGCGCGTCGGCGTCTTCCAGGTCGTCGGGGTCCAGGTGGCGGTACAGCGTGGCCAGTGGCTCGATCAGTTCGTCCTCATGGCGGTCCATCAGCGCGGTGAAGGCGTCTGCCGCAGTGGCGAAACCGGCCACCCAGGGCAGCACCGCCTCGGTGGGCGTGGCGGCGTCGTCGAGCTGGTAGATCCAGGGGTCGAACCACTGGCGGCGGGCGATCGCGGCGTCCAGCTCGGCATGGCGGCGCAGCACCAGGCTGCGCATGGTGGCGATGTCGAAGCGCGCCGGCGGCGCGCGGCCGTCCACATCGGGGATCAATGGCAGCCAGCGCTCGGCCGCCACCGGCTGCGGCTGCAGCAGCACGCCGCAGAGGTAGCCGTCGATCATCACCACGTCCAGCGGCTCCAGTGTGTCGGGGATGCCGTCCATCAAGCGCTGCAGTTGCTGCAGCTCGGCCTCGCTCAGCGGCTGCACCGGCGCCAGCGCGGGTGCGGCCGTGCGTGGTGCCGGTGCCTGCCGGCCGGGGCGCTCGGC
>JBBRVT010000551.1:0-2980 GCA_038246615.1 Burkholderiales bacterium | reverse complement strand
CGGATTCTCGCATGCACGGTGGCGGCCGCCGCCATGGCAGCGCTCACCAGCGCCAGGTCCAGATCAGGTCGATCGCGTTCTCGCCGCCCGACTGCGCGCGCAGGGTGAAGCGCTGCGCCACGCGGTAGATCAGCTGCCAGGTGCCAGTGGTGGAACGCACGCCGCGCTCGTAGCCCACATACCAGCGGCGCGAGAGCTGCTTGCCCAGGCTGATGATGGTGTCGCGGGTGTCGCCCTCGGTCTGGCGCAACGAGAAGTCGGTCAGGCCGATGGCCTCGATCAGCTTGTCGGTGGGCCCGCCGCTGTTGCCCGCCAACAGCGCGAAGGCGGCGCGCTGCAGCAGCGCGGTGTCCGCGCTGCCCAGGCCGTCCGGGCTGCGGCCCAGCACCAGCCACGACAGCTTGTCGTAGTCGGCCAGTTCGGGGTCGCTGTAGAGCCGCACACGCGGGTTGTACGCCAGGCCGTCGACCAGCACACCCACCTGCACGTCCAGGTTGGGGCGGATGGCCAGCACGTCGATGCGCGGGTTGCCCGGCTCGCCGGTGAAGATGAAACGGCCGCGGGTGATCTCCAGCCGCTGGCCATAGGCGGCGTAGCGTCCGTCGACCGTGCTGACGCTGCCATTGACCGCCAGCTTGCCGTCCGCGCTGGTCAGCACCAGGTCGCCGGCGAGCCGGGTGTCCACACCCTGGCCGCGCAGTTGCAGGTTCTGGCCCAGGTTGAGCTTGACCTGCATCTGCACCTGCACCGGCACCGGCGCCGCTGGTGCTGCAGCCGGCGTGGCGGCGGCTGTCGGCGGCGCCGGGGCGGCGCGCTGCACCCGCACGTCGCTGTCCAGCGCGGGCGCGTCACCGAGGCCGATGTCGAACCAGCCCTCGTCGAGCTTGAAGCCGCCGTCGATCTGCAGGCGCCGATCGCTCAGCGTCAGCCCGGCCTGGCCGCTGGCCACCACCCGGCGGTCGATGCGGCCCAGCAGGCGGAAGCGCTGGGCCACCAGCTGCAGCGCCAGGCGCGGCTGCGCGCCCAGGTCGGCGCCACCGGTGATGTCGAGCCGGCCGTCGCCACCCTGGAAGCTGAACCGGGTGATGCGGGCCTGGTCTCCTGTGAGTTGCAGCTCCAGCTGGCCGTCGGTGAGGTTCACGCCTTCGAGCACGTTGCGCAGGCCCAGGCTGCTGCCGCGCATGCTGCCGGTGACCCGTGGCGCGCCCAGCGTGCCTGCGAACTGGGCCACCGTGTCGAGTGCGCCGCTCAAGCGCCAGCCCGGCGGCACCCAGGTGCCCCACACGCCCAGGTCGGCCACCCGCGCCTCCACCAGGCCCTGCAGCACGGCGTCGGGCTGGGGCCAGCGTTGTCCCGGCGGGTTGGTCAGCACCTGGGCGCCCACCACCGAGCCGATGCGCGCGCCCACCAGGCCCTGGGCAAACTGCCAGCGCCCGCCATGGGCACTGAGCGCCAGGCGCAGTGCGCTCAGGCCCAGCGGCTGGGCCTGGCCCAGGTCGTCGACCACGCTCAGGTCGCCCTGGCCGCGCTCCAGCACGATGTCGACGTCCAGCGCCTGCGCCGTGCTGGTGATGTCGATGCGCCCGCCCAGTGTCAGGTCGCCGCGCCAGCCCATGTCGGGTTGCAGCCGGTTCAGCAGGCTGGCCACGTCGATGGTCTCCAGCTCGGCCGCCACCTGCAGCATGCCGCCGGCCTGCCAGCCCAGGCTGCGCCAGTTCAGTGCCGTGCCGGGCAGTTGCACCCGGCCGGGTGCCATCGTCACGGACAGCGGGCTGCCGTCGCTGGCCAGCTGCAGTTCGGCTGCCAGATCCTTGGCCACCAGCCACGGGCGGCCGGCGGTGGCGGACTGCCGGGCCCCCCCGTTCAATGCCAGCCCCCGCAGCCGGTAACGGCCGCCCGCACCGCTGCCCCCGGGCAGCCACTGGCCGCGCGCCTCGCCGGCCAGCTGGGTGCCGGTGCCTGCCGGGCCCAGCAGCTTGTCGGCCCAGGCCGGCGGGCGCAGCGGGCTGTCGGCGCTGAGTTGCACACGGTGCTCGGCCAGCGTGCCGCTGAGCGCCAGCGCGAGGTTGTCGATCTGCTGCCCGCCGCTGCGCAGGCCACGGGCCTGCAGGTTCAGCTGCAGCGGCGCATCGCTGCGGTCGCCGTGGCGCCAGCTGATGTCGGCCTGCTGCAGCTGGAAGGCGGCGCTGGTCAGCTGGCTGGCCTGCAGCGTGCCCTGGCTCCGCAGCGCCGGCCAGCGGCCCTGGGTCTGCAGCGTGGCCTGCAGGCTGCCGGCCTGGGGCCAGGCCTGGTCGATGGCTGCGGCGCTACCGGGCGCCAGTTCATCGAGCAGCTCGCGCAGCGGCGCCAGGGCGGCAAGCATGGGCGCCTGCAGGCTGGCGCTCCAGCGGTCGGCCGCCGCGTCGGCGCCGCCCTGGCCGTCCAATGTGAGGCGGTTTCCGCCCAGCGTCAGCATGCCGTGTACCTGCGCGCTGGGGCCCTGGCTCTGCAGCGCCAGGTCGGCCGCCAGCGGCACACCGGCCAGCAGGCTGTCGGTCAGATGCAGTTTGGCGTTGCCGTCGACTGCAGCCAGCAGCTGGTCGATGGCCAGACCGCCGGCGCGGGCGGCCAGGGCCGGGCGCCACAGCAGCTGGGCGCTGGCCTCGCCCTGCAGCCGGTGCGGACCGCGGCGCCAGGCCGAGCCCGCCGGCCCGCGCCACCACGGCAGCGGGTCGAAGTCGGCCAGCGTGGCCTGGCCCTGCAGCCGCCAGCCGTCGCCGTCGGCGCGCGCCTGGCCGCTGAGCCGTGCCAGCGCCGTGCCGGCACGGGCCTCGACCTGGGTCAGCAGCAGGCGTCCGGCGCCGGCCTCGCCCACCAGGCGCAGCTGCATCGGCTGGCCGCTGCCGTCGCTCCAGCGGCCGCTGAGCGTGCCGTCGACCGCCACCGTGGGCCCGGGCGCCAACACGGCGGTGGTTGTCGTTGCCGGGGTGGATGTGGCCGG
>JBBRVT010000550.1:0-2981 GCA_038246615.1 Burkholderiales bacterium | reverse complement strand
GAGGTGGTGATCGACAAGCCCGGCAAGGGCAGCTTCTGCGCGACCGATCTGGAACTGATCCTGCACACCCGCGGCATCCGCAACCTGGTGCTCACCGGCATCACCACAGACGTGTGCGTGCACACCACCATGCGCGAGGCCAATGACCGCGGCTTCGAATGCGTGGTCGTCGAAGACGCCACCGGCGCCACCGACCTGGGCAACCACCTGGCCGCGCTGAAGATGGTGACGATGCAGGGCGGCGTGTTCGGCGCGGTGTCCAACGCGGCGGCCATCGTCGAAGTGATGCAGGCGTTGTGAAGGAACCCGGCATGCATGCCCTGTCGCTCGAAACGGTCAACCTCGGCAAGCGCTTCGGCGCCTTCACTGCGCTGGACGGCGTATCGCTCAGGGTGCGGCCCGGCACGGTGCATGCGCTGCTGGGCGAAAACGGCGCCGGCAAGAGCACGCTGGTGAAGTGCATCGTCGGCTACCAGCGGCCCGACGACGGCGCGGTGCTGCTCGACGGCCGCGAGCACGACATCCACGCGCCCACGGTGGCGCGGGCGCTGGGCATCGGCATGGTCTACCAGCACTTCACCGTGGTGCCGGGCATGACGGTGGCCGAGAACCTGCTGATCGCCCGCGGCGCGCTGCCGGCGGTGATCGACTGGAAGGCGGTGCGCGCCGAGCTGCAGGCCTTCATGGCCACCGCGCCGTTCCAGCTCGACCTGGACGCCACGCCGCAGCAGCTGTCGGCGGGAGAAAAGCAGAAGCTGGAGATCCTCAAGCAGCTGTTCCTGAAGCCCCGGCTGCTGATCCTGGACGAGCCCACCAGCGTGCTCACCCCGCAGGAGGCCGACGAGGTGCTGGGCGCCCTGCGCGCCCGTGCCCATGCCGGCGACTGCAGCGTGGTGATGATCACCCACAAGTTCCGCGAGGTGATGGCCTTTGCCGACGACGTGACGGTGCTGCGCCGCGGCAGGCTGGTGGACAGCCGCGCGGTGGCCGGCACCCAGCCCGCCGAGATGGCCGCCAGCATGGTGGGCGAGGACGCCGGCGCCCGGCAGGAGGCCGCCGGTGGCGACACCCTGCAGCGCAACGCCCAGCCGCCCGGCCCGGTGCGGCTGGCGCTGCGCGGCTTCACCGTCGACGGCGACCGCGGCGAGACCGCCGTGAGCGGGCTGGACCTGGACGTGCATGCCGGCGAGATCGTCGGCGTGGCCGGTGTGTCGGGCAACGGCCAGCGCGAGTTGATGGAAGCCCTGGCCGGCCAGCGCCGGCGCGCCGGCGGCACGGTCACCGTCAACGGCAGGGCCTACACCGCCACGCGCCGCCAGAACCGCGAACTGAAGGTGCGTGGCCTGCCCGAAGAGCCGCTGCGCAACGCCTGCGTGGCCAGCATGAGCGTGGCCGACAACATCGGCCTGCGCAGCTTCGACACCCCGCCGTTTGCCCGTGGCGGGCTGCGCATGCCGGGCACGCTGGCCGGGCGGGCACGCGCGCTGATCGCCAGCTACCGCGTCAAGACCCAGGGCGAGAACGCGCCGATCGGCTCGCTGTCGGGCGGCAATGTGCAGCGCGCGGTGCTGGCACGCGAGCTGAGCGACGACGCCGATGTGCTGCTGGTCAGCAACCCGGTGTTCGGGCTCGATTTCACCGCCGTGGCCGAGGTACATGTGCGCCTGGTGGCGGCGCGCAACCGCGGCGCGGCGGTGCTGATGGTCAGCGAAGACCTGGACGAACTGCTGCACGTGGCCGACCGCATCGTGGTGATGAGCGGCGGCCGGCTGGTGCATGCCTGCCCGGCTGCGGGCGCCGACCGGCACGACATCGGCCGCCACATGGGCGGCCACGGGGGCGGGCATGGGGGCGGGCAGGCCACCGGGCACACCACCGGACATGCCGCCGGGCATGGGGTGGTGCAGGTCGAAGGCGCCGCCGGCACGGTGGCCGGTGGCGACCCGCTGCGGCCACAGCAGGAGGCTGCATGACCGCCATCGCAGCGCGGCCCTTTGCCTTCGACTTCCAGCCCGGCCAGGCCGCGCTGGTGGTCATCGACATGCAGCGCGACTTCATCGAGCCCGGCGGCTTCGGCGAGAGCCTGGGCAACGACGTGTCGCTGCTGGAGGCCGCTGTGGGCCCCACTCTGGCGCTGCTGCAGGCCTGGCGCGCACGCGGCTGGCCGGTGGTGCACACGCGGGAATCGCACCTGCCTGACCTGTCGGACTGCCCGCCGGCCAAACGTGCACGCGGCAACCCCAGCCTGCGCATCGGCGACCCGGGCCCCGGCGGCCGTCTGCTGGTGCGCGGCGAGCCGGGCAACGCCATCATCCCGGTGCTGGCGCCTGTGGCGGGCGAGATCGTCATCGACAAGCCCGGCAAGGGCGCCTTCTACGCCACGCCGCTGCAAGCCGAACTGCAGGCGCGCGGCGTGACGCAGCTGGTGGTGGCCGGCGTGACCACCGAGGTGTGTGTGCAGACCACGCTGCGCGAAGCCAACGACCGCGGCTACGACTGCCTGCTGGTGGAAGAGGCCACGGCCAGCTACTTTCCGGCCTTCAAGGCCGCCACCATCGCCATGGTGGTGGCCCAGGGCGGCATCGTCGGCTGGGCGGCGCCGCTGGCTGCGGTGCTGGCGGCCTTGCCTGCGCAGCCCTGATGCGCCCGTTGGTGCTCCGGCGCCTGATTGCAGCGCTGCCCGACCTGGCGGGCGTGGTGGTCGGCACCTGCGTGCCCACCCGCGCGCTGCCGGGTGACCCCGCAGCCCGTTTCGCCGACGCCGCCACCACCCAAGAGGCGGTGGCCCAGGTGCGTACCCAGCTCGGGCTGGACCGGCCGCTGCCGGAGCAGTTCTCCGGCGACCTGGCAGCGCTGGCCCACGGTGATCCGGGCCTGTCGATCAGAACCAGCCAGCCGGTGCTGCAGGAACTGCTGCGGCGCCTGCCCGCCAGCCCGGCGCCGGTGTTGCTGGCCCTGGTGCCGGCCCTGGTGCCGGCCCT
>JBBRVT010000549.1:0-2999 GCA_038246615.1 Burkholderiales bacterium | reverse complement strand
CTGCAGCTGCTGGTGGACCACCTGGACCTGCTGCTGCTGGGCGGCCGCATGCCGGCCGGCCTGCGCCAGGCGCTGCAAGACACCATCGCCGGCATCGGCGACGGCACCGGCGCCGCCGTCAACCGCAGCCGTGCCGCCAGCTTCCTGGTGCTGGCCTCGCCCGAATTCATCTCCCAACCTTGAGCACCACCCGGAACCACACCGCCATGACCGCATCCCGACGCGCCTTCTTCCGCGCCACCGCCGGCCTGGCCGCAGCCGCCACCGGGCCGCTGGCCGCACGCATCCACCTGCCGATGGCGATGGGCCTGGCCGGGCTGGGCGCGCTGGCCAGCCAGCGCGCCCAGGGCGCAGGCATCAGCGACGGCTACAAGGCCCTGGTGTGCCTGTACCTGGCCGGTGGCAGCGACAGCCACAACTGGCTGCTGCCCACCGACCCCGGCAACCGCGACAGCTATGCCAGGGCCCGGGGTGAACTGGCCTGGCCCGTGGCGCGGGTGCAAGACATCGGCAACGGCGGCCAGGCCAGCGGCCGCAGCTTCGGCATGCCGGTGGAGCTGGCGCCGCTGCAGGCGTGGTACGCCCAGGGCAAGATGGCCTGGCTGGCCAATGTGGGCACGCTGGTGCGGCCCATCACCAAGGCCGACTTCCAGGCCGGCCTGGGGCTGCCGGCCAAGCTGTTCAGCCACAACGACCAGGCCGCCACCTGGCAGAGCCTGCAGCCCGAGGGCGCGCGCACCGGCTGGGGCGGGCGCATGGGCGACATCCTGATGGCGGCCAACCAGCAGCCGGTGTTCACTGCCGTGTCGGCCAGCGGCAACGCGGTGTTCCTCAGCGGCAGCCAGGTGACGCCCTACCAGGTCGGCTTCAACGGGCCGGTGGTGGTCAACGGCACGCAAGACGGCTGGCGCGCCGGCAGCAGCGCGGTGCCGGGTGAGCTGCGCAAGTTGCTGGCCGCCAGCGGCGGTAATCCCTTCGAGGCCGAATACCTGCGGGTGGTGCAACGCAGCCTGGCCACCGCCGGCACGCTGCAGGCGGCGCTGGCCGCCGGCCCGGCGCTGGACCTGCCCACCGCCCCCATCACCTTGCCCAGCGGCACCGCGCTGGCGCTGAATAACGACGCGCTGGCGCGCCAGCTGCGCGTGGTGGCACAGATGATCGCCGCCGGCCCGGCGCTGGGCATGCGGCGGCAGGTGTTCATGGTGGGCATCGGCGGCTTTGACAACCACAGCTTCCAGATGCGCGACCAGCCGCTGCTGATGGGCCGGGTGGCCCATTCGGTCGACTGGTTCCTGCAGGCCTTGCAGGCGCAAGGCCAGTTGAACAACGTGGTGCTGTTCTCGGCCAGCGACTTCGGTCGCACACTGGCCAGCAACGGCGACGGCTGCGACCACGGCTGGGGCGGCCACCACTTCATCGCCGGCGGTGCGGTGAAGGGCGGGCGCATCTACGGCGCCATGCCCACCACCGCACTGGGCACGGCCGACGACCTGGGCTCAGGCCGCCTGCTGCCCAGCACCAGCGTGAGCCAGTACGCCGCCAGCCTGGGCGGCTGGATGGGGCTGGGCGCCGGCGACCTGGCCAACTGCCTGCCGAACTTGTCGGCGTTCAACAGTGCGCCGTTGGGGCTGGTGTAGGGCGCTGGGCTGGATGACCCTGCCTGGCTCAGCGGTGGCGCGCCATCTGCTGAACTGGCCGAAACCAGCCTCGGTATCGACCTGGCGTCAGCGTCACGGGCTCGACCGGCGGTTGGGGGAAGCCTCGGGCGAAACCGGCTGGACGGTCTTCCAGCCTCGGCGGTTCCACTCGCTCATGCCGCCGTTGACGTAGCGCAGGTTGGTCCAGCCGCCTTGACGGAGCGCGTCCAAGGCCGCCCGTGACCGGTTCTGCGTCTTGCAGATCAGCAGAACCGGGCGGTCGCGCGGCAACTCTGCCAGCCTGGCCGACAACTGGCGCATCGGCAGCAAACGAGCCCCCGGCGCAACGCCGCTGGCGTGCTCCTCGGGCTCGCGGATGTCCACGAGCAAGGCCCGGCCGCTTTCGTGTTCCGCCCGCGCGCGGTCCAGGCTGACCGAAGCATCCTGCGCTGCGGCAGCCGTCGGGAGCGCCAGTGCGGCCAGCGCACAGCCTGCCCAGGCGATCCCCTGCGATATCCAGGACCGCCGACCGAGGCCGGTCATCGCGGCCCCAGGAATCTGTCGTGCAGGACCATGCCGGCGAGCATGGCGGCCACGAAGATGCCGGCAGCCCCCATCCCGCTGCCCAGCGCCACCAACGCCGGCCCGGGACAGAAGCCGCCGATGCCCCAACCGGCGCCGAACAGCATGCCGCCGACCACCAGCCGTGCATCGATCGTGCGGATGTTCGGGATCTCCATGGCGGCACCGGTCCATGCGCGTTCGCGCTTGGCGGCGCGGACAAAGACGATCACCCCGAGCACGATGGCGCTCCCCATGACCAGCGCCAGGCTCGGGTCCCAGGCGCCGGCGAGATCGAGGAATGCCTTGACCTTGAGGGGGTCGGTCATCCCAGCCAGGATCAACCCCGAACCGAAGATCAGGCCGCTCAGAAAGCCGAAGACATTGCCCATGGTCAGACCCACATCAGGTGCCGCAGCACGAACACGGTGACGAACCCGGCACCCATGAAGGCCAGGACATTGACCAACGACCGCAGGGAGAACCGGCTGAGGCCGCAAACCCCATGCCCGCTGGTGCAGCCATTGCCCATTCGAACGCCGACGCCGACCAGCAGCCCGGCCAGAACCAGGCCGGCAGGGCCGACATCGATGGTGGCCGATGGCAGCGGCGCCACCAGACGCCAGCACCAGGGCGCCACCAGCAGCCCGAGCACGAACAACAGCCGATTGGCCTCGGGCCGCAGGCTGGCGCCGGCCAGGATCGCGCGCAGCGGGCTGGCGAGAATGCCGGCAATACCCGCGATGCGCCCGGTGCCGAACAGGTACAGGGCGGTGGCAAGCCCGATGACGATGCCGCCCG
>JBBRVT010000548.1:0-3006 GCA_038246615.1 Burkholderiales bacterium | reverse complement strand
TGGCCGGCCTGATCGGTGCGGCCACCGACAACGGCATCGGCATGGCCGGCACCGGCCGCAACACCATGGTGCTGCCGGTGCGGGTGCTGGGCCGCTGCGGCGGCTTCGACGACGACATCATTGCCGGCATGCGCTGGGCGGCCGGGCTGAGCAGCACGCCCGCCAACCCGCACCCGGCGCGGGTGCTCAACCTGAGCCTGGGTTCGTCAGGCACCTGCAGCACCGCCTACCAGGAGGCGATTGCCGAGCTCACCGCCGCCGGCGTGGTGGTGGTGGTGGCCTCGGGCAACAGCGCAGGCCGTGCCGTCAACGAGCCGGCCAACTGCCCCGGAGCGCTGGCAGTGGCGGGTGTGCGCCATGCGGGCACCAAGGTGGGCTATTCCAACCTGGGCCCGCAGATCGCCATCGCTGCGCCGGCGGGCAACTGCGTCAATCTCAGCGGCCTGTGCCTCTACCCGCTTCTCACCACACTGAATGCGGGCACCACCACGCCGGGTGCCTCCGTCTACAGCACCAGCAACAGCAGCGACGCGACGCTGGGCACCAGCTTTGCCACGCCGATCGTGGCGGCCTCGGTCGGCCTGATGCTGGCGGTCGACCCGGCGCTGACGCCGGCGCAGGTGAAATCCACTCTGCAGGCCACGGCCCGCAGCTTCCCGACCACCGGCGCGCAGGAGCCCGAGACCGTCTCCTGCCGCGCGCCCGACGACACCGACCAGATCGAGTGCTACTGCACCCCCACCACCTGCGGCGCCGGCATGCTGGACGCCGGTGCGGCGGTGGCCGCAGTGCAGGTGGAGCTGGCGCGCCCCACGGCGGTGATCAACGCGTCGACCAGCACGCCCAACGTCGGCACGCTTGTCGCGCTCGGCGGCAGTAGCTCCAGCGCCAGCAGCGGCCGCAGCATCACTGGCTACCAGTGGTCGATCACCAGTGGCGCCGGCCTGGCCGGCTTCATCGGCGCCACCGATGGCAGCAGCGCCAGCCTCGGCACCAGTGCGGCCGGCACGGTGGTGGTGCAGCTGACGGTGACCGACAACACCGGCGCCAGCCGCAGCAGCAGCCAGACCATCACCGTGGCCGTGCCTGCGGTGGTGGTGACGCCACCGGCCACCACCGGCTCGGGCGGCGGTGGTGGTGCGATGGGCACCGGTTGGGTGCTGGGCCTGCTGGCAGCGGTGCTGCTGCTGTGGCGGCAGCCGTCGCGCCCGCGCGGCGTCAACGCGACGCGCTGATGCCCGCTGCGGACGCTGCCGCACTGGAGGCGCGTGCCAGCGCGGCCCGGGTGGCGGCGCCAGCGGCCGGGTTGGCGGCAGCCCGGGCCGGGGCCGGTGCGGGTGTGGATGCAGCCGCCGGTGCCGGCCTGGGCGCTGCAGCCGTATCTGGCTTGGTCACTGCAGGCGCAGGCGCCACGGCCGGGAGGGCCGATGCCGATGCTGCTGCAGATGCCGCTGCCGCTGGCTGCGGCGCTGCACTGGCCGCCGGGGCCACCGCGCCTGCCGCACAAGGCACGAAGCCCGGCCCGCTGGGCATTTGCAGGCCGGCCAGTCGCGCGCGTATCGGCGCGTCGGCCGCTGGTATGCGCAGCACCGTCTGGCTCTGCGCCTGGCGCAGCGTGATCACCCGTGCCGAGCGCAGCCCGCGCTGCGCCAGCTGCGCCAGTGCGGTGTCGGCGCTGGCCTGGCTGTCGAAGCGGCCCAGGCCGATGCCGGGTTGCAGCTCGGGCACGCCGCGCAGGTCTTCGCCGTCCAGCTTCAGCCGCTTGAGCTCGCCCAGCTTGCGTTGCAGCGTCTCGCGGTCGGCATAGCGGCCCATGTAGACCATGAAGGCGCCGCTGTCGTCCTGGCGTTGGGCCTGCCAGGCGCCCGGCGCCAGGCCGGCCTCGCTCAGCGTGCGCTCGGCGGCGGCGGCGTCGGCAGCCGAGAACGGGCCGGCCTCCAGGCAGGCCAGGGCCTGGGCGCTGCTGGCCGCCGCCGCCTGGGCGCTGGCTGCGGCCAGCGCGGCACTGGCGGCCTGCGGGCCGAGGATGCGCACCAGCGCGGGTTGCTGCTGGCTTTGCAGGCGCGCGGGTTCACGTTCGCCCAGGGCGCCGGCACCATCGAACAGACCGGTCAGCGCCGCCAGCAGCAGCGCATTGCCCAGCAGCAGCATCAGCGCCAGGGTTCTCAGCATGGCGCTGGTGCTGCTGCCGGTGGTCCGGCCGGTGCTGCTGCCGATGGTGCGGCTGGTGGTGTGGCCGGCGCCGCTGCGGCGCCGGTGGCCAGGGGCTTCAGGCTCACGTCGCCGCTGACCACCGGGTGGCGGCCGCCGTCGGCCAGCAGCCACAGCGTGCCGGTGGCGTCCACGCCGTCGGCGCGGCCCTGCGGCAGGCCGGGCAGGGTGGTGGCAACGGCGCGGCCGGCCAGCACGTCACGGCGGGCAAAGGCCGGCTGCAGCGGTGCGAAGCCATGCGCCTCGAAGGCCTGCAGTGCCTGCACCAGCGGCGGCAGCAGCCGGGCCAGCGTGGCCGGCGCGTCCAGCCCGGGCTGCAGGTCCTGCACGCAGCCATGGCCCCAGCTCAGCGCCGGCGCGGCGGCATCGGCGGTTGCGGGCAGCGGCCGGATGTTCAGGCCGATGCCCAGCACCATCAGGCGCTGCGGGCCCAGCTGCACCGTCTCGATCAGGATGCCGCCCAGCTTGCGGCCGATGTGCGGCGCGCGGCCACCGTCGTCCAGCAGGATCAGGTCGTTCGGCCACTTCAGGCCCAGGCGCTGGGGCTGCCCCGGCGCATCGCCTGGTGCATGGCCAGACGTTGTCGGGTCCAGCACCTCGGCCAACGCCAGGCCCACAGCAAGCGACAAGCCCGACCAGTCGCCGGGCGCCAGTGGCAGCGCCAGGCTGAAGGTGAGCGACGCGCCGGCCGCCGCTGGCCCGGTGCCAGACACCCAGGCCTTGCCCTGGCGGCCGCGGCCGGCGGTCTGCTGCTCGGCCACCAGCAGCGCGGGTGTCAGGGCGTCTGCCGGCGAT
>JBBRVT010000547.1:0-3017 GCA_038246615.1 Burkholderiales bacterium | reverse complement strand
GGTCAGGCAGCGATGGCGTCGTCGGCCTGCTCACCCAGAAACCCGCCGCTCTGGTGCGACCACAGCCGCGCATACAGCCCGCCGGCGGCCAGCAGGTCGGCATGGCTGCCTTGCTCGACGATGCGGCCGGCGTCCATCACCACCAGCCGGTCCATCGCGGCGATGGTGCTCAGGCGGTGGGCGATGGCCACCACCGTCTTGCCTTCCATCAGCCGGTACAGGCTGGCCTGGATGGCGGCCTCCACCTCGCTGTCGAGCGCGCTGGTGGCTTCGTCCAGCAGCAGGATGGGCGCGTCCTTCAGCATCACCCGGGCGATGGCAATGCGCTGGCGCTGGCCGCCCGAGAGCTTTACTCCGCGCTCGCCCACATGGGCATCCAGGCCGGTGCGGCCCTGGGAATCGGCCAGCCCGGCGATGAACACTTCCGCCTCGGCGCGGGCGGCGGCGGCCTGCACCGCTGCGTCGTCGGCATCCGGCCGGCCGTAGCGGATGTTGTCGCGCACGCTGCGGTGCAGCAGGCTGGTGTCCTGCGTCACCATGCCGACCTGGGCGCGCAGGCTGTCCTGCGTCACCCGGGCGATGTCCTGCCCGTCGATCAGGATGCGGCCGCCGGCCACGTCATGGAAGCGCAGCAGCAGGTTCACAACCGTGCTCTTGCCCGCGCCCGACCGGCCCACCAGGCCGATCTTCTCGCCCGGGGCGATCGTCAGGTCGAGCCCGTCGATCACCGTCTTGACGCCGCCGTAGGCGAAGCGCACGTCTTCCAGCCGGATCTCGCCCCGGCGCACCACCAGCGGCTGCGCACCGGGCGCGTCCACCACTGCGCGCGCACGGCTCAGCATGGCGATGCCGTCGGCCACCGTGCCCACATGCTCGAACAGCGTGGCCATCTCCCACATGATCCAGTGCGAGATGCCGTTCAGCCGCAGCGCCATCGCAGTCGCCGCCGCCACCGCGCCCATGCCCACTTGGCCCTGCATCCACAGCGCCAGGGCGGTGCCGGCAATGCCCATCACCAGGGCCATGCTCAGCGCGTGGATCAGGATTTCGAAGCTGGTGGCCAGACGCATCTGGGTGTGCACCGTGCCCAGGAACTCGGCCATCGCGCTGCGGGCATGCGTGGCCTCGCGCTGGTCGTGCGCAAACAGCTTGACGGTGGCGATGTTGGTGTAGGCGTCGGTGATGCGCCCGACCATCAAGCTGCGCGCGTCGGCCTGGGTCTGCGAGATGCGGGCCAGCCGCGGCACGTAATGGTGCAGCGTCAGCCCGTACAGCACCAGCCAGCCCAGCAGCGGCACCAGCATCCAGGCGCTGAAGCTGCCGACCACCAGCACCAGGGTGACGAAGTAGATGACGATGAACACCAGGATGTCGCACAGGATCATCCACACGTCGCGCACGGCGAGCGCGGTCTGCATCACCTTGGTGGCCACCCGGCCGGCGAACTCGTCGCCGTAGAAGCCCATGCTCTGGCCCAGCATCAGGCGGTGGAAGTTCCAGCGCAGCCGCATCGGGAAGTTGCCCGACAGCGTCTGCTGCTTGAACATCGCCTGCAGCGCCACCAGCCCGATGCTGGCCACCAGCACGCCGGCCAGCGTCAGCAGGCGGCCGCGCTCCTGGGCCCACAGCTGATCGGGCGGCACCTTGGCCAGCCAGTCCACCAGGTTGCCCAGCCAGGCGTACATCAGCGCCTCGAACACGCCGATGGCGGCGGTGAACAGCGTCATCGCGCCGATCCAGCGGCCCAGGCCCTGGGTGCTGGCCCGCATGAACGGCCAGAAGCCCGCCGGCGGCGTGGCCAGCGGGGTATCCGGGTACGGGTCGACCAGGCGCTCGAAGACGGCGAAGACACCCATGCGTTCAGGCCTCTGCGGCGCCTTCCCCGCGCGCCAGCCGTTCGCTGCGCCAGTAGACGTCGTCGCCACCGAGGCCGTCGAGGTTGGCGCGGTTCAGCACCCGGGCCAGCACGAACATCAGGTCGCTCAGCCGGTTCAGGTACTGGCGCGGCGCGTCGTTCACCGCCTCCTGCAACGCCAGGTGCACCACTGCGCGTTCGGCGCGGCGGGCGATGGTGCGGCTGACATGGGCCAGCGCCGCACTGCGCGTGCCGGCCGGCAGGATGAACTCGGCCAGGCGCGGCAGCTGGGCGTTGTAATGTTCCAGCGCCTCGTCCAGCCGGGCCACGGCCTCGGCCTTCAGCAGCGTGAAGCCGGGGATCGACAGCTCGCCGCCCAGGTTGAACAGCTCGTGCTGGATGACCACCAGCAGCTCTCGCACATCGGCCGGCAGTGGCTCGGCCAGCAGCACGCCCAGGCTGCTGTTGAGCTCGTCGACATCGCCCATGGCCATCACCCGCAGGTGGTCCTTGGGTACGCGGCTGCCGTCGCCCAGGCCGGTGGTGCCGTCGTCGCCGGTGCGGGTGGCAATCTGGGTGAGTCGGTTGGCCATGCGGGTCTCCTGGTGCGGGCAAAAACCCCGGATGTTGCACCAAGCCCGCCAGATCTGCCGGTTTGCCCGCCGAGCCGGCAACCGGTGCTTGGCCCTACCATCCCATGCCCGGCGCAGCTGTTGCGCTGCCGGCATTCCGGAGACACACCCATGAACGCCCCGATCGACATCGCCCGCATGTTGCAGCCGCGCCCGGTGCCAGCGGCCATGCTCGCCGCGCTGAAAGAGCACTTCGGTACGCGCTGCAGCACCGCCCAGGCAGTGCGCGAGCAGCACGGCCGCGATGAATCGCCCTTCGAGGTGCCGCCGCCCGAAGCGGTGGTGTTTGCCGAAAGCACCGCCGACGTGGCCGCCGCAGTGGCGCTGGCCAGCCAGTACGCGGTGCCGGTGATCGCCTACGGTGTCGGCTCGTCGCTCGAAGGCCACCTGCTGGCGGTGCAGGGCGGCATCAGCATCGATGTGTCGCGCATGAACCAGATCCTGCGCATCAACGACGACGACCTCACCGTCACCGTGCAGCCCGGCGTCACCCGCAACCAGCTGAACAATGCCATCCGCCACACCGGGCT
>JBBRVT010000546.1:0-3019 GCA_038246615.1 Burkholderiales bacterium | reverse complement strand
GGCCTTCCTGCAGCTGCTGGCCACCAGCCCGCGGCTGTCGATGCAGCTTACCCGCCAGATGATCCAGCGGCTGCAGGCGCCGCCGGCGCGCGCCGATGCATCGCGGCCGGTGGTGCTGGCGCTGCTGCCCATCACGGCTGGTGTCACGGCTGGCATCACGGCTGGCATGACCGCCGGCATCGACCTGCCCAGCTTCGCCGCCCGCCTGGCGGCCCAGCTGACCGCGCAGGCCCTGGGCGCAGACGGCCAGCCGGCGCGGGTGTGCCTGGTCGATGCCGCGCAGATCGACCAGGCGCTGCAGCAGCCGGGGCTGGCGCGCACGCCGGCCGACGGCAACAGCGCGGCCGACCACCGCATCGGCGCGCACCTGGACGCGCTGGAGGCGACGCACGACTTCGTGCTGCTGCTGGCAGACGCGCAGGCCACGCCGTGGACACAGCGCTGCAGCCGCCACGCCGACGAGCTGCTGCTGCTGGCCGATGCCGATGCGCCGCCGCAGCTGCATGACAGCGAGACCCGCTTCCTGATGCCGGCGGCTGGCGAGGGCGGCCGACGCAGCGAGGCCGCCGAGACCCTGGTGCTGCTGCACCCGGCCGACCGCCGCTGCCCGCAGCACACCCAGCGCTGGCTGGATCGGCGCCCGCTGACCGGCCATCTGCACGTCCGCCCCGCGCTGGACCGCGACATGGCCCGGCTGGCGCGGCTGCAGGCCCGCACCGCCGTCGGCCTGGTGCTGGCCGGCGGCGGCGCGCGCGGCCTGGCCCACCTGGGCATCCTGCAGGCGCTGCAGGCCCGCGGAATCGAGGTGGACGTGGTCGGCGGCACCAGCATCGGCGCGGTGATCGCCGCACTCGCCGCGCTGGACCGGCCGCTGGACGAGACGCTGGCGGTGGCCCGCGCCGCCTTCCGCGGCAAGCCCACGGGTGACTTCAACTGGCTGCCGCTGGTCTCGCTGATCGCCGGGCGGCGGCTGCGCCGCATCGTGCAAACCGCCATGTTGGCGCTGGCCGGCCGCGAGGTCGATGCCGAAGACCTGTGGAAGACGTTTTACTGCGTGGCCAGCAATTACAGCCAGGCGCGTGAGCAGGTTATCAGCCGCGGCAGCCTGCAGCGGGCGCTGCTGGCCAGCAGCGCCATCCCCGGCGCGTTGCCGCCGGTGCTGCACGACGGCGACCTGCTGTGCGACGGCGGCACCTTCAACAACTTCCCGGTCGATGTGATGCGCGGCCAGCGCGGCGTCGGCCAGGTGATCGGCGCCGACCTGAGCCCGCGCACCCCGCGCCGGCACGATCTGCAGGAGATCCCCGGCACCTGGGCGTTGCTGCGCGACCGGCTGCGCAGCCGGCGCCAGCGCCGCTACCGGCTGCCGTCGCTGGTGGCCTACCTGATGAACGTGACCATCCTCTACAGCAGCTCGCGCCAGCGCCAGGCGCAGCAGCAGACCGACCTGTACTTCAACCCGCCGCTGCAACGGGTGGGCATGCTGCAGTGGCACCGGTTCGACAGCATCGTCGCCCAAGGCTTCGAACATGGCCAGCAGGTGCTGGCCGAACGGGCGGCGGCGGTGCCGGGCGGCGGCTGAATCGGGGCGGTTGCCGAACGCCCGCCCGATCGGCGGATCCCGGTCGCACCGATCCAGGCCGCTGTGACCCACCGGCTTGTCCAGGCGCCGCGCGGAGATGGTGGTCCGCCGGCTGTCGCCGGACGTGGCTTGCAGCACGGCGTCGTCAGCTGGTGCCACGTGGTCGATCACACGCGGGGCGGGCATGGCTGACACCGGATGGCGGCGGCTTGTGGCGCCAGCCCCGCGCCGACGCCGGGCCCGGGGCTTGCTGTCGGGCAAGTGCAGCCAGGCTTGCCAAAAGCGCGCAGTCGTCCCGTCGGGCACCTGCCCGAGAGGCCCCGCGCGGGCAGGCTTTGTGTTTGAATCATGACAACTCATCGTGCCCGCCATGACGCCCGACATCCAGCCTGCCGCACCTGCCGCCTCTTCCGCTGCCCGGGCGCCGCAGCGACGCCGTGCCACCGCGCTGGCGGCTGCCGGCCTGGGCACCGTGGGCCTCGGGGCCATGCTGGGCCTTGGCCTGGGTCAGAGCCTGGCCGCCCACCTGCCCGGCGGCGGCGCTGCGGCCCTGCCGGCGCTGGTGGGTGCGGCAGTTGCTGCACTGCTGGTGCCGCTGGCCGCCTGGGCGGCCATCCGCATCGTGGCGCCTGCGCCCCCCAGGCCGGTGGCCAGCCATGCCGCCCGTACACATGCCGCAGCTGCCCAGCCAGCCGGCGGGCCCGCCACCGTCACCCGGCTGCGCGCGGTGCCGCCGGCTGAAGCTGCCACGGCGGCGCATCTGCCAGCGGCGGCCATCCACACCAGCGACGCCCAGGCGCCGGCGCGCGACACGCTGACCGGTGCCTACACCCAGCAGCATTTCGTGGCTGCGGCCGACCGGGAATGGTCGCGCATCCGCCGCCACGGTGAAGACGCGGCGCTGCTGATGGTCGATCTCGACCACTTCAAGCACCTGAACGACGAGCACGGCATGGCCGCCGGCGACGCGATGCTGGTCGAGATCACCCGGCTGGCCTCGTCCACGCTGCGCCCCTACGACCTGCTGTCGCGCTTCGGCGGCGGGGTGCTGGTGGTCTACCTGCCGCACACCGACCCGCTGGGCGCCCTGGACGTGGCAGAGCGCATCCGCGAGCGCGTGGCCGGCCTGCGCCTGGCCTGGCAAGGCAGGACAGTGAAGGCCACCATCAGCGTGGGCGTGGCCGGCATCGGCAGCGGCCATGCCGGGCTGGACGCGGTGATCGGCGACGCCGGCGCCGCGCTGCGCGAGGCCAAGAGCGCCGGCCGCAACTGCGTGCGCGCCGCACCCATCCCGCCGCGCCAGAACCACACCCCCGCCCGGTCGGCTGGCTGAGCCCGGACACCAACCCTCCTGAGGAGGGTTGGTGCCTGGCGAAGCGCCCGAGCTCTGCGAGGGCGTGGGTGCGCAGCACAGCCCGGACACCAACCCTCCTGAGG
>JBBRVT010000545.1:0-3024 GCA_038246615.1 Burkholderiales bacterium | reverse complement strand
GCGTGAACGAAAGACTCTCAGGCTCTCAGAGCCTGAGAGCAGCCCCCAGACCTGCCGCTTCGCGCCAGGCCCCCCGAGGGGGGATGAGGAAACTTGGGAGCGGCCCGGCGTTTCCTCATGAGTTTTTCGGGCGTGCCCGAGCAGCGCGCCAGAGTGCACCCGATCTAGGAGCCTGTCGGACTCGGGGAGCGTCGGCTGCGAATCGACCGCAGCGGTCCATTTCTCACCGTCTCTTTGCCCCATAGCTGGGCTATGGGGCTGCAAATTCGGCAAGAACTGTCCTCGCTGGGGCCGATTCTCGCTATCGACGCCCCAAGCCCGACAGGCTCCCAGGCGCAAAGCGCAGCTATAGCGCGGGCTATGGCGAGCATTTGCAACGACGAGCGGGCGCACTTTGGCGTGATCAGCGGACATGAACGAAAGACTCTCAGACTCTCAACCCTTCGGTGCCTCAGGGGTGCGGCGCTCATGGTGGCGCTCATGGTGGCGCTCCATCGTCTTCTGGCGCGTGGCCATGCGGTCGGCCAGCTTGGCACGCTGCTCCGGCGTCAGCACGGCCTGGGCGTCGAGCATCGCCTGCAGCATGCGCTTGCTGACGGCGTCGTGCCGGACCAGTTGCTGCTGGCGCAGCGCCTCGGCGGCAGCAGCATCCACCTGGGGCGCGGCCATCAGCGCGAGCATCTTCTCGTGCAGCGCACGGTTGCTAACGTGCTGGGCGCGCAGGTCATTGCCGGCGGCCTGGAAGATGTCGCGCAGCTTGCTCTTCTGCTCGGCACTGGCACCCACGTCGTCGAGCATGCGCTCGGGCATGGCCATGCCCGGCATGCCCGTACCCATGCCCATGCCCATGCCCATGCCCATGCCGGGGCCCATGCGGTGCATGGCAGCCTGCTGCGCGCCCTGGGCGCCAGACTGTGGCGCCGGCTGGGCATGCGCCTGGCCAGCGCCGACGCAGAGGATGGCGGCGAGCACGGCGGCGGCGCCGAGCTGGACGGCGGAGGCCTGCCTGCGGGGCAGGTGGATCGGGCGGATGGATGTCTGTTTCATCGTCTGGTTCAGGTCGGTGGTTGGATGCAACGTATGTTGGGCAACCGGGGTGTCCTGGCCTTGTTCACACGGTAAAGATCGGTAAACCAGCGCGACCAAGAGGTCAGGGCCGCGCCGGAGCTTCCACCCGCAGCAGGCGGCGGCGCAGGCTGAAGTCGGGGTTGGCGCAGCGCAGCTCCAGGCGCAGCAGCAAGCCGCTGCGGCGGTCCACCGCCATCACGCCGTCCAGCCGGGCGCTGGCCTGGTCGACGCTGCCGGAGCCCGGGGTCACGGCCGGCGCCTCGCCAAACAGTTCGATCACCGCCACGTCGAAGCTGCGCCCGGCGATGGTCTGCGGCCCGGTGGCCACCACCTGGCCGCGCACCCGCGCGCTGGGCTGCAACTCATTGGCGGCGGCCAGTTCGCCGACCAGCACCTGGCCAAGGGCCAGGTCGGGCTTGAGCAGGCGGCGCCAGCCCAGCAGCGGCGCCCGTCCCTCCAGCACCGGGTTGCCGACCAGGTCCTGACGCCAGGGCGCGGCAAAGGCCTTGCCATCCAGGTCGACGCTGAACTCGATCTGGTCACGCCGCAGCGCCGTGATCTGCATGCCCAGCAGGCGCGCTGGCGCGCCGTTGCTGCTGCGTTCCTCATAGACCAGCCGATCGCCCAGCGCCACCGGCAAGGCGGCCTGGCGCTGGGCCGCCATGGCCTCGGCCGGCGGCGGGCAGGCCTGGCTGGCCTCCACTGCGCGCAGCGCCACGTAACGGCCCTTCAGCTCGGCCAACGCTTGGGCCTCGGCGCCGTCGGGCCGCATCGCCAGCAGAGCCGGCCAGAAGACCGTGACGCCCAGGCCCAGCGCGATCATGTTGTTGCCCACGCGCGAGTCCACCGCATAAGCCACATCGGCCGCGCGCTGCTGCACGGTGTCGATCTCGTCATGCAGGCGGCCGCAGTCCCAGCCGGCGTAGGCGGCCGGGTCGGTGGTGCGCGGCGCCACATTGCCCGAGCCGGTGGCACACCCAGCCAGCAGCGCCAGGCACAGCACCGATGTGGCCGGCCGCAGCCCTGCCGCTGCCATGCCGGCGCGGCCCGTCTCCACCCCCGTCGTCCTCATGGCGGGCGATTGTGCCCGCTGACGCCCGCCGGCCGACGCCCGCCGGCCGACGGGCGCCGTTCATGCTGCGGTTTGCTGCCATCCGTCCACTGCATGCGTGACACCGCGCTCAAGCCGACGGGCGCCACACCGATAAACACGCCATGACCGAACTGCCCGCCGGGGCTGCCACCCGTGTGACCTACCCACCCGCAGAAGGTGCGTTCTCGCGCCTGCTGGGGCGGCTGAGCGTGAGCCGCAAGCTGATGCTGATCTACCTGCTCGACCTGTCGGCGGTGATCTTCATCAGCGGCATCCTGATCAACGAAAAGTTCCTGGCCATCGACTTCGCCCGCAAGGAGGTGCAGGGCAGCGCCTATGTGCAGGCCGTGCGCGACCCCCTGGTGGACGCCGCGCTGGCGGCCATCGGCGTCGACAGCTTGCACGCCAGGCTGCCGGCGCATGCCGATCGGCTGGCCGACGCAGAGGCCGCGCATGGTGCCGGTCTGGACAGTGCTGCGGCGGCACGCCTGCTGGCGCAGGCCCTGCGCGAAGCGGGCACGCCCCCGGGCCTGGGGGATCGGGTGGAGGTGGTGCTCAACCGCGGTCGCGACCTGGTCACCCGGGTGGGCAACCAGTCGAACCTGATCCTCGACCCGGACCTGGACAGCTACTACACGATGTCGCTGCTGGTGCTGCGCTACCCCGAGCTGCTGGAGCAGGTGCACGGCCTGGGCCGGCTGCTGCAGGCCGGCGCCCTGGCGCGCGATGCCGGCGGGCAGCGCACCCAGTTCCTGATCTTCGAAGGCCGGCTGGACGCCACCGCCCAAGGTATCCAGAGCGACCATGCCGAGGCCTACGCCGCCGGTGATGCCGCGTTGCGCCTGGCCCTGCAGCCGGCGCAG
>JBBRVT010000544.1:0-3027 GCA_038246615.1 Burkholderiales bacterium | reverse complement strand
TTGACGAACAGCAGCAGGACCAGGCCGTCCCCGTCGCTGAGGCGCGTTCGGGGATCTCCAGGCTTGATGGCCCGGACGCTGGCCTCGGCGGTGAGCAGGCAGCGCGACCTCGCGTAACGTACCGGCTTCGCCCCGGCCCCGCGGCCGGTTACTGCCAAAGTTACTCCTCCGGACGGAAGAACTCCAGGGCTCTGTTGCAACCAGTTGATACGACAAAAAAGCCCTAGAGCGTTGATTTTCTAGGGCTTTTTGGACTTCCTGGAACCTCTTGGGATTCCTTGAAACGGCATCTTGGTGGCCTGGGGCGGAATCGCACCACCGACACGCGGATTTTCAATCCGCTGCTCTACCAACTGAGCTACCAGGCCGAGCCAATGAGTATAACCAAAACGGACGCTGGCCTGGCCGCTGGGCAGCCCGCAGCACCGCCCCTACTACGGCCCGGCACGCTTGCTGCGCGCCAGGTCCACGCCCAGTTGCTTGAGCTTGCGGTAGAGGTGGGTGCGCTCCAGGCCGGTCTTCTCGGCCACGCGGGTCATCGAGCCGTTCTCCTTGGACAGATGGAACTCGAAGTAGCTCTTTTCGAAGGCATCGCGCGCCTCGCGCAGCGGGCGGTCCAGGTCGAAGCTCTGTTCGGGCTGCGGCCCCACTGCCAGTGCCGGCAGGCCGGGGCCCTGCAGCGGCAGCGGCTCGCCAAGCGGCGCCACGGCTTCGTCGCTCACTCCTGGGTGGGCCTGGCCGTTGCCTGCCAGCACCAGCGCCGGCACCGGGGCCAGGCGCGGGGCCGGGCGCACCAGTGCCTGTTCCACCGCGCGCAGCAGTTTCTGCAGGGTGATGGGCTTTTCGAGGAAGGCGCTGGCGCCGTACTTGGTGGCTTCGACTGCGGTGTCGATCGTGCCGTGGCCGCTCATCATGATCACCGGCATCGTCAGCTGGCCAGCCGCACCCCATTCCTTCAGCAGCGAGATACCGTCCACGTCGGGCATCCAGATGTCCAGCAGCACCAGGTCGGGCTTCAGGCGCTCGCGCGCGGCACGGGCCTCGGCGGCGTTTTCGGCCAGGTCGACCGTGTGGCCCTCGTCGGACAGGATCTCCGACAGCAGGCCGCGGATGCCCAACTCGTCATCAACTACAAGGATCGTGGCCATGCGTGCTCATTACCCCCGTCGCGGCGCCGGGGCCGTTGCAGGAGCGGGGTTATGGGGGCTGGCGGTGGCCGGCATGTCGGAGGCATGGGAGGCATGGGAGGCATGGAGTGCCTGGGCCGCGGCGGGCACCAGGGGCGCAGGGGCAAAGCGTGAAAATGATAACGAAACCTGCGCGCCGATCACCGCGCCTTCGGCTGGCACGCCGTCGGCGCCGGTGCCCGGCAGTTCGGCCCGGCGGTTGACGATGCGCACCCTTGCGCCATGCTCGTCGGCGATCTTCTTGACCACCGCCAGCCCCAGGCCGGTGCCCTTGGGCTTGGTGGTGACATAGGGCTCGAAGGCCCGCTTGAGCACCTTGTCGCCGAAACCGCTGCCATTGTCGCTGACGCGCAGGCGCACCGCGCGCAGCGCGCCGCCGTCGTCGCGCGCGGTCTCGGTGATCACCTGCACCAGGCCGTCGGGGCGCTGCTCGACCGCGTCCAGCGCGTTCTGCACCAGGTTGTGGATGACCTGGCGCAGCTGGGTCTGGTCGCCCTCGATGCGCGGCAATGACCCGGCCAGCCGCGTCTGCAGGCGGCCCTGCTCCTGCGGTGCGGCATACAGGGCCAGCACCTCCAGCACCAGGGCGTTCAGGTCGAGCGGATGCAGCTGCGCGGCCGGCAGGCGGGCGTAGTCGCGAAACTCGTCGACCAGCTGCTTCATCGCCTGCACCTGGGCCACGATGGTGGCCACGCTGCGGCTGAGCATGGCCCGGTCGGCCTCGGCGTCCAGCTTGGCCGCCAGCTTGTGCTCCAGCCGCTCGGCGCTCAGCTGGATCGGCGTGAGCGGGTTCTTGATCTCGTGCGCCAGCCGCCGCGCCACCTCGGCCCAGGCCACGCTGCGCTGGCCGGAGACGACTTCGGTGATGTCGTCGAAGACCAGCAACCGCGCATCGCCCGGCAGGCTGGCGCCGCGCAGCAGCAGGTTCAGGCTCTCGCCCTTGCCCAGCTGCAGCTCGAAGGCGTCTTGCCAGTGGTCGCGCTCGCCGTCTTCGGGGCTGGTGCGGTGCAGCTCGCTGCGCTGCCAGACCGCAGCCGAGAAGTCGGCCAGGCCCGGCACCTCGGCCAGCGGCCGGCCGCGGTAGGCGCGCAGCGGCTGGCGCAGGATGCGGGTGGCGCCAGGGTTGACCGTGTCGATCGCGCCCTGCTTGTCGAACACGATCACGCCGGCGCTCAGACTGTCCAGGATGGTCTGCAGCCGGGTGCGCGCGCCTTCGAGCTGGGCCACGCCGCGCTGCACCTGGGCGCGGGCGTCCGACAGCTGCTCGGTCATCTGTGCAAAGCTGCGCGTCAGGCCGCCCAGCTCGTCGCGCGATGCGAACACCGGCTTGGCGGTGAGGTCGCCTTCGGCCACCTGGCGCACGCCGTCGGCCACCAGCAGCAGCGGGCGGATGATCTGGTTGCCCAGGCTGACGGCCAGCAGCAGCGCCCCGAACACCGACAGCGCCAGCGACAGGGTGAGCGTGCCCACCACCATGCGGCGCAGGCCGTCGCGTGCCAGGGCGCGCTGCTGGTATTCGCGGTAGGCCGCCTGCACCGCCAACGCATTGGCCACCAGCGCGTCGGGCAGCGGCTGCACCAGCATCAGGAAGCGCTCTTCGTTGGCCGCTGCCAGGTTGATGTCGGTGTTGGGCACCAGGGCGACGGCACGCACCCGGGCGCTGGCGCGGGCGCCGGCCGGGGGCTCGTCATCCAGGCCCTCGAGCACGGCCACGCTGCGCTGCAGCCGGGCCTGGCGCAGCAGCGCTGCGGCCGGCCGCTCGGGCACCAGGGCGGCGTTGCTGCCGCCGGCGCTGGCCAGCACCTGGCCGTTGGCGCCCAGCAGCACCGCGTCGCGCACG
>JBBRVT010000543.1:0-3034 GCA_038246615.1 Burkholderiales bacterium | reverse complement strand
TGCTGATGCGCGCCTCGGTGGCCAGCGGGCGCGCCAGTGGCTGGCCGCTGCGCGAGCACATCGCCCTGCTGGCCCATGCGCTGGCCGCCACCCAGGCCGGGGCCTATGCCGAAGCCCAGCAGGCCCTGGAGTTGGCCCCGGGTGAACAGCCTGTCCAGGGCCATGGACATCCACCAGACGACGGCCAGCAACCTGGTCTAGGCCCTGGTCGGTGCCGACATGCTGGTGGCCGAGAAGAACGGCCCCGACCGGCGCGCCGTGCAACTGCGCGTGCTCCCTGCGGGATATCGCGTGCTGCGTAGGGCCCCCGGGCCCTACGCGGGTGTGCTGCCGCAGGCGCTGGCGCCGGCTGGACGCCAGCACGCTGGAGCGACTGGACAGGGACCTGTCGGCGCTGATCGACGAATTGCAGGCCGACGCGAAGGCAGCCGGCATCCCGCTGGCACACATGTAGTCTTTGCCGGTCGCCGCCGCTGCGGGCCGAGGCGCGCTACATGCTCGTCACGCGCAGGCGCCGCCACACCGCCTTCTCCGCCTCGACGGCAAGGAACTTGAGTCCGCCCAGGGTCAGGATCACGGCCCAGGAGGCGGCATCCAGCGCGGCGGTCTGGAACAGCTGCTGCAGCGGCGGCGCGTAGGTGAACGCCAGCTGGAACACGATCAGCAGCGCGCACATCCACAGAGCCACCGGATTGCCGGTCAGGATGTCCCGGCTGAAGGCCGAAATGGTGAAGTGGCGCACATTGAACAGATATACCAGTTCGCCGATGACCAGCATGTTGACCGCCGCCGTGCGCGCCGTCTCGACGCTGCTGCCGCGTGCGAGTTCCCACTCGAAAGCGGTGAAGGTGACGACGATCATCAACAGGCTCACGTAGGCGATGCGGAACGCCAGCACCTTGGTCACCAAGGGTTCGCTGGGCGGGCGCGGCGGCCGCCGCATGACGCCGGGCTCGGCGGGCTCGAAGGCCAGTGCCAGCGCCAGCGTCACCGCCGTGACCATGTTCACCCACAGCACCTGACCGGCGGTGACCGGCAAGGTCAGCCCGGCGAAGACCGCCAGCAGGATGACACCGGCCTCACCGCCGTTGGTCGGCAGCATGAAAAGCAGCGCCTTCTTGATGTTGTCGAACACCACCCGGCCCTCGCGCACGGCGCCCGCGATGGTGGCGAAGTTGTCGTCGGTCAGCACCAGGTCGGCGGCCTCGCGGGCGGCGTCGGTGCCCTTATGTCCCATCGCCACGCCGATGTCGGCGGTCTTCAGTGCCGGCGCGTCGTTGACGCCGTCGCCGGTCATCGCCACCAGCTCGCCTTCGGCCTGCAGCGCCCGCACCAGGCGCAGCTTGTGCTCGGGGCTGGCGCGGGCGATGACGTTGGTGTCTAGCGCGCGGCGCCGCAGCGCCGTGTCGTCCAGCCCCTGCACGGTCTCGCCGGTCAGCACCTGGTCGGCGTTCAAGCCCAGTTGCCGGCCGATGGCCGCCGCCGTGACGGCATGGTCGCCGGTGATCATCTTGACGCGCAGCCCCGCGCGCTGGCATTCAGCCACCGCTGCGATGGCCTCCTCGCGCGGCGGGTCGATGAGGCCGGCCAGCCCCAGCAAGCTGAAACGCGGGTTGATGTCGTCGACCGACAGTGCGGACGTGCCAGCTGGCATGGCGCAGCTCGCCAGCGCCAGCACACGCTGGCCAGCGCCGGCGGCCTCGTCCATGCGCTGTTCCCAGGCACTGCGATCGATCGGCTGGCCTGCGCCGGTCTGCGTGCACAGTTCGAGCACACGCTCCGGCGCGCCCTTGAGCAGCACGAAGGCATGGCCCTCATGGTCGTGATGCAGCGTGGCCATGTAGCGGTGTTCCGACTCGAACGGAATCTCGTCGACCCTCGGCGTGGCCGCCACCGCTTGGTGCGGATCCAGCCCGGCCTTGCGCGCCAGGCTCAGCAAGGCGCCTTCGGTCGGGTCGCCGACGAGCTGCCAGCCCGCGGCCTCGTCGTATTGGAGCTGGGCGTTGTTGCACAGCAAGGCACAGCGGGCCAGTTCGCGCAGTTCCGCGTCCTGTTCGGCGTCGGCGGCCTCGCCGTCGCGCTGGAATCCGCCCTCGGGCGCATAGCCGGCGCCGCTGACTTCCAGGGTGTGGCCAGGCAGCATGACGCGCACCGCGGTCATCTCGTTCTTGGTCAGGGTGCCGGTCTTGTCCGAACAGATCACCGTCACCGACCCCAGCGTCTCCACGGCCGGCAGGCGCCGCACGATGGCCTTGTTGCGAGCCATGTTGCGCGTGCCGATGGCCAGCACGATGGTCACGATGGCCGGCAGGCCTTCGGGGATGGCCGCCACCACCAGCCCGACCACGGCCAGGAAGATCTCCAGCAACGGCATGCCACGCAGGAAGTGCCCGTACAGGAACGTAATCAGCCCCAGGCCGACGATGAACAGCGTGATGCGGCGGGCGAACTGGTCGAGCCTACGGGTCAGCGGCGTGGCCAGCGTCTGCACCTCGCCCACCAGCGTGCCGATGCGGCCGATCTCGGTGGCCTTGCCCGTCGTCACCACCACGCCGTGCGCCTGGCCGACACTGACGACGGTGCCGGAATAGGCCATGCCGTGGCGGTCGCCGATGGACGCTGAGGCGGCCACCGGTTCCGTGTTCTTGCCCGAGGCCACCGACTCGCCGGTGAGCGCCGCTTCGTTGACGTGCAGGTTCTTCACGCGCACCAGGCGCAGGTCGGCCGGAACGCGGGCGCCGGATTCCAGCAGCACGATGTCGCCCGGCACCAGTCCAGCGGCATCGATCTCGTGCCATTCACCGTCGCGCAGCACCGTGGCGTGGCTGCCCAGCATCGCGCTCACCGCCTCCAGCGCCTGCTCGGCCTTGCCTTCCTGCACGAAGCCGATGATCCTAGAAACCGCAGTTGACCGCTTGCATCCGCTGGCAAGGCCGCATGAACACTGACTTTTGTGGCCACGACCGCACTCACCTTTTGGGTGACAGCGCTACGCACCCGATTGAGCCGCCGCAGCCACGTCTGGGGGCGTTGC
>JBBRVT010000542.1:0-3035 GCA_038246615.1 Burkholderiales bacterium | reverse complement strand
GGTGCCGGTGCTGGCCGGCGACACGCCCGAGGCGCTGTCTGACCGGGTGCTGGCCGCCGAGCACAGGCTGTACCCGTTGGCGGTTGGATGGTTCGTGCAGGGCCAGCTGCGGCTGGACGGCGGCACGGTGCACCACACCGGTGGTGCGGCTCAGCTGCTGCTGCCAGCCTGATCGACGCGCGCAAAGCGCGGCTGCTCGACACCGTCGACCAGCACCGTCTCGAAGAACATCGCCCAGGGCCGCACCCACAGTGCGCCCTCGCCGTACAGCGGGCGGTACAGCGCCAATGGCTCCAGCGTCTCGCTGTGGCGCACCGCGCCGACCAGTTCGTAGAGGTTGCCCTTGTAGTGCCGGTAGCGGCCCACGGGCACGGCGGGCAGGGGCGGCAGGTCGCTGGTGTCGGGGGCGGCAGGCATGGCGGGGATAATCTGTCGATGCATCCTACCGCCCTGCTGGACCTGGCCACCGAACTGTTGCGCGCGGTGTTGAAGCTCGACGCACCCGCCGACAGCATCGTCTCGGGGTTCTTCAAGCGCCACCGCAGCCTGGGCCCGCGTGAACGCCATGCCCTGGCCGAAACCGCCTACACCGTGCTGCGCCGCCGCCCGCTGCTGCAGCATCTGGCGCAAAGCGGCACCGGAGCGCTGGAACGGCGCCTGGCCATCCTGGCCTGGTCGGGCGATGCCAACCTGCTGAAGGGCGCGCTGGGCAGCAACGAGGCGCAGTGGCGCAGCCAGGTCAAGGCCATCGACCCGGCCGGTTTCTCCGACAAGTTCCGCCACAACCTGCCCGACTGGCTGGCGTCGGCGTTGCGCAGCCAGTTGGGCGACGACGCCTTCTGGCCGCTGGTGGCTGCACTCGACGAGCCCGCGCCGCTGGACCTGCGGGTGAACGTGCTCAAGGCCAAGCGGGAGGACGTGCTGTCCATCCTCAACCAGGCCGGCCTGCGTGCGGCGCCCACGCCGTTCTCGCCCTGGGGCATCCGCGTGCCCGGCAAGCCGGCATTGCAGAAGTTCGACGCCTTCGTGCGCGGCGACATCGAGGTGCAGGACGAAGGCAGCCAGCTGCTGGCCCTGCTGGTGGACGCCAAGCGCGGCGAGATGGTGGTCGATTTCTGCGCCGGTGCCGGCGGCAAGACCCTGGCCCTGGGTGCGGCCATGCGCTCCACCGGCCGGCTGT
This sequence comes from Burkholderiales bacterium, assembly GCA_038246615.1. Taxonomy (GTDB): domain Bacteria; phylum Pseudomonadota; class Gammaproteobacteria; order Burkholderiales; family Burkholderiaceae_C; genus Pseudaquabacterium. Next base: position 1,855 of record JBBRVT010000542.1, on the reverse strand, counting down.
ATGCCTTCGACGTGAACGGCCACCGGCTGGACGCGCTGAAACCGCGCATGGCGCGCAGCGGGCTGAGCAATGTGCATCCGGCGCAGATCGCGCATGAGCGCGACGACCGCATCAAGCGCCTGGCCGGCAAGATCGACCGGGTGCTGGTGGATGCGCCCTGTTCGGGCCTGGGCACATTGCGCCGCAACCCTGATCTGAAATGGCGCCAGAGCCCGCAGGCGGTGGCCGAGATGACAGCCAAGCAGACAGCCATCCTTGACAGCGCGCAGCGCTTGGTCAAGCCGGGCGGCCGGCTGGTGTATGCCACCTGCAGCCTGCTGCGCGACGAGAACGAGGCGGTGGCCGAGGCCTTCGGCGCCGCGCATCCCGATTTCATCCCGTTGCCGGCCGACCAGGCCCTGGCGGCCGCGCATGTCGACCGTGCCGCCGAACTGGTCGAGAACGGCTACTTGCGGCTGTGGCCCAGCCGGCACGCCACCGACGGCTTCTTTGCGGCGGTCTGGCAACGCCGCTGAGCCGGTACCGATGCACCTGATGCATGGCATGCACATTGCGCCTCTGCATATCGCCCCCATCTGGAAATCCGTGCGGTTTCAATTACCCACATTCCGCAGCGAGCCGCCATGGGGCCGCCCGTACAATCATGGACCCGCCTGCTCCTGGGCGGACAAGGCTCTTCGATGAATGAATTTTCAACCGTGTGGTTTGCGCTGGTCGACTGGCTGGCAAACGGGCTGTGGGCCGACGCCACCTGGTGGCAGGTGTTGCTGGTGACCCTGGTGATGACGCACATCACCATCAGCTCCGTCACCATCTTCCTGCACCGCGCGCAGGCGCACCGGGCGGTTGATCTGCACCCGCTGCCGTCACACTTCTTCCGCATGTGGCTGTGGCTGACCACCGGCATGGTCACGAAAGAGTTTGTCGCCATCCACCGCAAGCACCACGCCAAATGCGAGACCGAAGAAGACCCGCACAGCCCGCAGACCCGCGGCATCAAGGCCCTGCTGCTGACCGGGGTGGAGCTGTACCGCGCCGAGAGCAAGAACGCCGAGACCATGGTCAAGTACGGCAAGGGCACGCCCGACGACTGGATGGAGCGCAACATCTATACCCGTTACAGCTGGCAGGGCGTGGGCGTGATGCTGATCATCGACCTCGTGCTGTTCGGCGCCGTCGGCCTGACCGTCTGGGCGGTGCAGATGCTGTGGATCCCGGTGATGGCCACCGGCATCATCAACGGCATCGGGCACTGGTGGGGCTATCGCAATTTCGAGGCACCCGACGCCTCCACCAATGTCTCGCCCTGGGGTTTCCTCATCGGCGGTGAAGAGTTGCACAACAACCACCACACCTACCCGACCTCGGCCAAATTCTCGGTCAAGCCCTTCGAGTTCGACGTCGGCTGGGTCTACATCCGCGGCATGGAGATGGTGGGCCTGGCCAAGGCGCGCAAGACCGTGCCGCAGCTCAAGCTGGGCCAGGTCAAGCCGCAGGCCGACGCCAAGACACTCGAGGCCATCATCGCCAACCGCTATGAGGTGATGGCCAAGTACGCCCATGAACTGCGCGCCGCCTGTGCCGCCGAGCTGGAGCATGTCAAGCAGCAGGGCGAGGGCGCTGTGGCCCGCCTGGCCGATTTGCAGCTGGCCAAGCGCTGGCTGCACCGCGACGCCGAGAAGATCCCCAGCGCGGTGTTGCCGCAGCTGGCCAACGTGGTGAACGGCAGCCCCAAGCTGGCCAAGCTGGTGAGCATGCGCGAAGAGTTGCGCCAGCTCTGGACCCGCACCAACGTGTCGGCCGAGCAACTGGTGGTCGACCTGCAACACTGGTGCAAGAAGGCCGAGAGCAGCGG
>JBBRVT010000541.1:0-3035 GCA_038246615.1 Burkholderiales bacterium | reverse complement strand
GCGCAGCGCAAACGGCGGCAGCGTGTCGGGCAGCGGGCAGTGGCAGGCGCATCAGCTTGACCTGCAGCTCAAGCTGCACGACGTGCAGGCGGCGCAGCTCGACACGCGGGCGCCGGCGGCCACGCTGGACGGCAGTGTCGAGCTGGCACTGCAGGGCCTCGTGCTGCCTGGCGCAGCGGCTGCGGCGACCCCGGCGGGGCCGCGCGTGTTGAAAGGCAGCGTGCAGACCCAACTGCGCAGCCGCCTGCCTGCACTCGCCAAAGGCCGCCGGCCGCCACCCCCGCTGGAACTGAATGCCGAGGCCCACTTCGAACTCCCCGCCGATGCGACACTGGCCTTCGAGCTGAAGCGTTTCGAAGCCAGCTCGGGCACGGCGCGGGCGAACGGCACAGTGCAAGCCCGCCGCGACGCTGCCGGAGCCTGGACAGTGAAGAGCGATGGCACGCTGAGAAGCTTCGACCTTGCCGCCTGGTGGCCGGCAGCCACCGCCGGACGCAGCAGCAACCTTAACGGCGCCTGGGATGCCGACCTTCTGCTGCCCGCCTCCGCGCCCGCTGCTGCCTCTGCCAACGCGCCGGCACGCGACCTTCTGGACACCCTGCGCGGTGCCGCCGATCTGACGCTGAAGGCCAGCACGCTGGCGGGCGTGCCGCTGTCGGGCAAGGCGGCGTTGCAGGCCCGCGGCCGCGGCCTGCGGCTCGAAGCGGACCTGCAGGTGGCCGCCAACACCCTGCGCCTGAACGGCGGCATCGCGGCGGGGCTGCACGATTGGCGCGCCGAGCTTGAAGCGCCGGCGCTGGCCGCATTGGCACCTCTGCTGGCCTTGGTGCCGGCGGCGCAGGGCTATGCACCCTCTGCCGGCACGCTGCAGGCCAGCGCCACCGCGAACGGCCGCTGGCCAGCGCTGCGCAGTGAAGGCCGGCTGCAGCTGGGCGGGCTGCGCACGCCGCAGTTGCAGCTGAACCAGGGCCGGGTGCAGTGGGCCTTCAACGGCACTGCGCTGGACGCGCCGCTCACCTTGGACGCCGAACTCAGCGGGGTGATGCAGGCCGAGCGCCGGCTCGACCACCTGCAGGCCAGGCTCAAGGGCAGCCTGCGCAACCACCGCCTGACGCTGAACGCCGCCAGCCCCTTGCGCCCGCCGGCCTGGACCGATGCCTTGGCCGACGCCATCGCTAAATCGCCCGCCGCCCTGCCGGGCAGCAGCCTGAACCTGCAACTGCAGGGCCGTTGGCAACCGGCATCGAACGCCGCCTCGGCCACCCTGGGCGCCGGCGAATGGCGCGGCACGGTGGCGCAACTGCGTGCCGCGCCGCGCGCCGAGGGGTCGGTCCCCTGGCTGTCCGCGAGCGACCTGCAGGCGCAGTTCAGCCTGAACGCGATGGGCCAGCCGCAACAGGCGATGCTGGCGCCCGGCCGCATTCAACTTTTCGGCGGCGCGCTGACCTGGCAGCAGGCCCGATGGCAAGCCGCCGAACGCGCCGGTGCGCCACCCAAGATCGCGCTCGAGGCGCGGCTGGAACCGATGCAGGTGGCGCCGTTCCTGGCCCGGCTGCAGCCGGGCATGGGCTGGGGTGGCAACCTCACCGTCGGCGCGCGCGCCAGCGTGCACAGCGCGGCGCGCTTCGATGCCGACATCGTGCTGGAGCGCGGCGGCGGCGACCTCGGACTCACCGTGGCCGGCACAGCGCGCCAGCTGGGCATAAGCCAGCTGCGGGTGGCGCTGGCGGCGCACAACGGCCGCTGGCAGGCGACCCAGGCCCTGGCCGGCAGCGCCATCGGCGTGCTCAGCGGCACCCAGACCGTGACTGCACCGATCGACGCCGCCGTGCCACCAGCGCAGGCGCCGCTGCAGGGCGGTGTGGAACTGCGGGTGGCCGACGCCGGCGTCTGGGCAGCCTGGCTGCCGCCGGGTTGGCGCCTGGGTGGCGCGTTGCAGGCCAGCGCCGTGCTGGGCGGCAGCCTGGGCACGCCCACCTATCGCGGCACGGTGACCGGCGACCGGCTGCTGGTGCGCAACATCTTGGAGGGCATCCACCTCAAGGAAGGCACGGTGAGGGTAACGCTGAACAGCAACGAAGCCGTCATCGAACGCATCGACTTCCAGGGCGCGGCCGGCGGCACCTTGCACGTGGAAGGCCGTGCTGGCGTCAGCGGCCAGCCGCAGCTGGCGCTGAAAGTGGTCACCGACCACTTCCGCGCGCTCGACCGCGTTGACCGCCGCGTGGCGGTGAGCGGCAACGCCGATGTCGGCCTGCGCGCCGGGCGCCTGTCGGTCAACGGGCGTTTCACGGTGGACGAAGGGCTGATCGACGTCAGCGCCGCCGACGCACCTTCGCTCGACACCGACATCCTCGTCGTCGGCCGGACCAACGCTGCAGGCCAGCCGATTGCGGTGGTCGACGGCGGCAAGGCGCCGGCCACTGGCGCGCTGGCCGGCGCCGACATCGACGTGCGCGTGGCGTTGGGCGACGCGCTGCAACTGCGCGGCCGTGGCCTGGACACCCGGCTGCGCGGGCAACTGCGCATCACCACCACGCCGGCCGGCGCGCTGGCGGTGCGCGGCGTGGTCAACACTGTGGAGGGCACCTACTCGGCCTATGGCCAGAACCTGGCGATCGAACGCGGCACCATCAGTTTTGCCGGCGACGTGGCCAACCCGCGACTGGACATCCTGGCGCTGCGGGGCGACATCGACATGCGCGTGGGCGTGGTGGTCAGCGGCTATGCCGTGGCGCCGCGTGTACGTCTGTACAGCGACCCCGACCTGCCCGAACTCGACCAGATCACCTGGCTGCTCACCGGCCATGCGCCGCAGGGTGAAGGGCGCGACCAGTCGGCGCTGCTGCAGCGCGCCGCGCTGGCGCTGCTGGCTGGCGACCGGGGTTCCAGCGGCGAAGGTTTCCTGCAGAAACTGGGCATCGACCAGCTGGGCGTGGGCCGCACCGACGGTGGCGACACCTTGGTCACCATCGGCAAGCAGCTGTCAAAGCGGCTTTCCGTGGCCTACGAAAAAGGCCTGGCAGCGGCCGGCG
>JBBRVT010000540.1:0-3046 GCA_038246615.1 Burkholderiales bacterium | reverse complement strand
GTTGTGGCGGTGGGCGGGCGCGGCCGGTTGTTCGGCAGGCGCGTTGCCGATCGTCGCCGACCGGCGCGCTGATGGCTTGGCTGGGCGTGGCGCCACATTCGATCCAGCGCCGCAGCCTGGGCCGGGCGCAGGCTGGCTCTCGTTGTCACCGCAGGCGAGCAAGACGGCCGCAGCGCCCGGCTGGCGCCCGGCGACTTCGCGCTGTACGACAGCACCCGGCCGTATGCGTTGCATTTCGACGGGCCGTTCCAGCAGTTTGTACTGCGCCTGCCCGGGCCCACGCTGCGCACCGCGCTGCGCGACACCCAGACGCTCACCGCCAGCACCGTGAGCGGCCAGCGCGGCGCCGGCCATTTGATGATCGGCATGATCCGCAGCCTGGCGGCCGACATCCACACCCTGGCACCTCAGTCAGCCAGCGCGGTGGCCGAGAGCGTCACCCAGATCCTGGTGGCCGGGCTGGCCAGCCTGCCGGCGGCGCAGCGCACGCCGGTGTCGCAGCGCGCGGCCCACCACCGCCAGCAGATCCAGGCTTGCATCCGCGCCCGGCTGCACGAGCCCGGGCTCAGCGTGGCAGGCGTCGCCGCCGAGCTGCGCCTGGCGCCCAGCAGCCTGCATCGCGCCTGGCAGGGGGCAGGCGAGGGCGGCACCATCGCCGAATGGATGTGGGCACAGCGGCTGGACGCCGCCCGGCGCGACCTGTGCAACCCGGCGCAGCGCGCACGCAGCATCAGCGCCATCGCCTTTGCCTGGGGCTTCAACGACGCGGCGCACTTCAGCCGCGCCTTCCGCGCCCGCTTCGGCTGCGCGCCGCGCGACCTGCGCGACCTGGCCTGATCAGGCCGGGGTCACACAGCCACAGGTGTCGGCCGCACCACCGGCGCCTCGCGGATCGGCAGATGAATAAGCGCCGCAGCCACAGCCAGGGCGATGTCGATCATCCACACGATGTCGAAGCTGCCGGTGCTCTGGAAGATCTGGCCACCCAGCCACGCACCCAGGAAGCCACCCACCTGGTGGGTGAGCATCACCACGCCGAACAGCGTGGCCATGTGGCCGACGCCGAAGAACTTGGCCACCAGCCCGGCGGTGGGCGGCACCGTCGACAGGAAGGTCAGGCCCATCACCGCCGCGAATACCAGCACCACCGGGCCGGTCTTGGGCGCCAGCAGGAACACCAGCACCGCCACCGCCCGGGTGGCATAGACCAGCGACAGCAGCGACTTCATGCGCCAGCGGCCCATCGCCCAGCCGATGCCGATGCTGCCGACGATGTTGAACAGCCCCAGCACCGCCAGCGCCCAGGCGCTGTACTGCAGCGGCAGCCCGCACGAGGCGACGATGCCCGGCAGGTGCGTGGCCAGGAAGGCGACGTGGAAGCCGCAGACGAAGAAGCCGGCGGCCAGCAGCTGGAACGAGCGGTCGGCCACCGCCGTCTTCACCGCCGTCATGGTGCTGGGCCGGGCGGCGGCGGGCGCGCCGGGTGTGCCGGCGTGGGGCGGCGCACCCTTCAGGATGAAGGCCGCCGGCAGCACCAGCAGCACCAGCAGGCCCATCACCTGCATCGCCTGCACCCAGCCCAGGCCCAGGATCAGGCCGCCGGCCACCGGCGCCATGACGAACTGGCCGAACGAACCGCCGGCATTGACGATGCCGGTGGCCAGGCCACGCTTGTCGGCCGGGATCAGCCGCGTGGTGGCGGCCATCAGCACCGCCGGGCCGGCCATGCCGGCGCCGCCGGCCGACAGCACGCCGATGGCGAAGATCAGCCCCATGGTGGTCGTCATCAACGGCGTGATGAAGGTGCCCAGCGCCACCAGGCAGGCGCCGACCAGCAGCACCCGGCCGGCGCCCACCTTGTCGGCGATGGCGCCGGCGAACGGCTGGGTGAGGCCCCAGCACAGCTGGCCGATGGCAAAGGCCAGGCTGATGCTGCCCAGCCCCAGGCCGGTGGCGGTGTTCAGATTGCCCAGGAACAGGCCCATCGACTGGCGCGTGCCCATGGTCAGCGCGAAGGTGCCGGCCGCCGCCAGCAGCACCAGCCAGATCGGCCACATCGGCGCCGGGGTGGATCGGGGGGCAGCGGTCACGGGTGGTGCATCAGCCATGGCGGCCTTCAGGATCAGGCGACGACAAGAGGTCGACAGCAGACATGATGGCATTGTGCCGGCGACGCTTGCAATTGCAACCAATGACACGCAAGGTAATGCGCGCCCGGCAACGCGCACCGCCACCGGGCGCCGATGGCTGCGCAGACACCGCAGGCTCAAAATCTTAATTGCAAACGGTGGCCACCAAGCCCCTTCAGCGACCTGCACCACCAGACCATCACCGTCACGGTGTTCGGTGGGCACTGATCCCGCCGCCAGCCAGGCCCTGGGCCCGCGTTTCACCGGCTAATGCGGCGTGGCCCGCGACGCAACCGGTGCCACCTTGGCCGGCCAGCAGGTGCTGCAGCCGGCGCGCGTCGACAGCCTGACCGGCCTGGTCAACGACACCCTGGGCCACGACGCCGGCGACGAGTTGCTGAAGGTGATGGCGGCACGCTTGTCGGCGCTGCTGCGCGGCGTGGACAGGCTGGCGCGTCCGGCGGGTCTGGCGCGTCTGGTGCGTCTGGCGGGTCTGGCGGGTCTGGCGGGTCTGGCGCGTCTGGCGGGTCTGGTGCGTCTGGCGGGTCTGGCGCGTCTGGTGCGTGTGGGTGGCGATGATTTCGTGGTGCTGCTCGACCGCGAGACCGACCGTGCCGGGTCGTCCAAGGTGGCCAGCCGGCTGCTGACCGGGGCAATTGCCGCGCCAGCAGCCGTCCGCCTCGGCGGCTTGAGTCAGAGCCTGAGAGTTTTTCGGGCGTGCCCGAGCAGCGCGTCAAAGGGCCCCCGATCTAGGCGCAAAGCGCAGCCATAGCCCGGGCTATGGCGAGCATTTGCAACGACGAGCGGGGGCACTTTGGCGTGATGAGCGGGCGTGAACGAAAGACTCATGAGGAAACGCCGGGCCGCTCCCAAGTTTCCTCATCCCCCTCGGGGGGCCTGACGCGCAGCGGCAGGTC
>JBBRVT010000539.1:0-3060 GCA_038246615.1 Burkholderiales bacterium | reverse complement strand
GTGTCGCAGAGGCGGGCCGATTCTGCCGGCGTGGCGGGCCGGCGCGTCCGGCCGGCTGGGGCGGCGCTGGCAAAATCGGCGGTTTGGGGCTGCGACGACCGACACACACCATGGTGAACAAGAAAGATCCCGGCACCCACGTCGGCTCGTGGGTGGTGCTGGGCATTGTCACGTTGCTGCTGTTCGGGCTGATCGCCGGCCTCGGGATCCGTGCGATGCAGGCCAAGAAGGCACCCCCGGTGGCGGCTGTGCCCGCTGCCCCGGTGGCCACCGCCGATGTGCTGATCGAAGGCCCGCTGACCGGCGAGGTCGTCGGCAAGCTGTATTTCGAGCCGGGCAAGGCAGAACTGCCGGCCGACGCCTCCCTGGCCCTGGCGCCGGTGCTGCAGGCCCTGGCCGCCAACCCCGGCAAGACGCTGGTGATCGCCGGCTTCCACGACCCCGGCGGCGACGCCTTGGTGAACCAGGACCTGGCCCGCAACCGCGCCCGGGCCGTGCGGGCGGCCATTACCTCGCAGGGCGTGGACAAGGCCCGCGTGGCGCTGCGCAAGCCCGAGCAGGCAGCCGCCGACGGCCCGGCCGACGCGGTCCGCCGCGTCGAGATCCGCCTGGTCGACTGACGATCGCCCCAGCGCTCACAGGGCGCGCTGCCGCGCCAGCGGCGGGTTGCGGGCGAAGTAGCGGCGGATGCCGGTGTGCAGCGCCTCGACCAGCTGGTCCTGGTAGGCCTCGCTGCGCAGCATGGCTTCTTCGTCCGGGTTGGAGATGAAGGCGGTCTCGACCAGGATGCTGGGGATGTCGGGTGCCCTCAGCACCGCGAAGCCGGCCTGCTCGACGCTGCGCTTGTGCAGCGTGCCCACCTTGCCGATGCGCTCCAGCACCTCGCGGCCGATCTTCAGCGAATCCTTGATCTGCGCATCGGTGCTCATCTCCAGCATCGCCCGCATCACCTGGGTGTCCTTCACCGCCAGCGTGTTGACGCCGCCCACCAGGTCGGCCGCGTTCTCCTTGTTGGCCATCCAGCGTGCCGCCGCGCTGCTGGCGCCGTTGGACGACAGCGCGAACACCGAGGCGCCGCGCGCCGCCGGCGTGAAGAAGGCATCGGCATGGATGGACACGAACAGGTCGGCCTGCACTCGGCGCGCCTTGCGCACCCGCTCGCCCAGCGGCACGAAGAAGTCGGCGTCGCGCGTCAGCATGGCGCGCATGCCGGGCACGCTGTTGATGCGCTCGCGCAGCTTCAGCGCCACCGCCAGCACCACGTCTTTCTCGCGCAGGCCGGTGGGCCCGATGGCGCCGGGGTCTTCACCGCCATGGCCGGGGTCGATGGCCACCACCACCAGGCGGTCGATGCGGCGCTGTTCATCCGGCGCCAGAGGGGCATGGGCGGGGTTGGGCGTCGTCATCGGTGCAGCGTGCTGGGCAGTGGCTGCCGGGGCGGTGGATGCAGCGGGTGCAACCGGCCGCAGTGGCCCCGAGGCCGGCTGCACCGACACGGGCGCGGGCTGCTCGATGCGGGTGATGAAGGCGCCCAGTGTGTCGTCCAGGCTGCGCCCGGCCTGGCCGGCAGCCGCTTCGCGCTCGTTGATCAGCGCCAGCAGCGGGTCGCGCGCCTCGGTGGGGTACAGGTCGAACACCAGCCGGTGCTGGTAGGCGGCCACCGGCGCCAGCACCAGCTGCTGCGGCGCCACCGGCTGCTTCAGGTCGATCACCAGACGCACCACGCGCGGCTGGTTCTGGCCGACACGGACCCCGGCGATGAACGGGTCGTCGCTGCGCACCTTGCCCACCAATTCGCGCAGCGCCGGGCTCAGCTCCAGGTTGTCGATGTCGACCACCAGGCGCGGCGGGTTGTCGGCCAGGAACTGCCGCGCCACCAGCGCCTGGTCGCTCTCGATGGTGACGCGGCTGTACTCCTGCGCCGGCCATACCCGCACCGCGACGATGCTGGCGCCGTAGCTGAGGTCGGCCGCGCCCAGGCCGATCACCAGGGCGCCCATGCGCCGCAGCGCTTGCCGGCGGGTGGCGGTGGCGCCGGTCATGCCGGCAGGGCTTGCAGCAATCCCGCGCCCAGCGCGGTGTGGGCGGTGGCGCTCACCTGGCGGGCGTCGCCGTCCAGCGGCTCGATGGCCAGGCGCAGGTCGGGCGTCGGCAGCACGCCGGCAGCCTGATCGGGCCATTCGGCGAGCTTCAGCCCCGGGCGGGCGAAGACGTCGCGCAGGCCGGCGTCTTCCCATTCGCGCGGGTCGTTGAAGCGGTAGAAGTCGAAGTGCGCCACCTCGCTGCCATCGGGCAGGCTGTGCGGCTCCAGCACCGCATAGGTGGGGCTCTTGATGCGGCCCTGCACGCCCATCGCGCGCAGCAGATGGCGCACGAAGGTGGTCTTGCCCGCCCCCAGCGGGCCGTGCAGCGCGATGAAGGCCCGGGTGATGCCGGCCTGTACGGCCAGCCCCTGCGCAAAGGCCGCGCAGGCGGCCTCGTCGGCCCAGGTGCAGGCCCGGGTTTCTAGAATCGGCGGATGGACGATGGGCAGAGCAGTGATCAAAGTCGAACAGAGCCGGTTGGCATTGGGCTGGCGGATCCATCAGCGCGTGCCGCCGTGGACCCGGTGGTGCTGCTGCAGCAGTTGCAGACCTGGGGCCGCGATCTCGGATTTTCACAGATCGGTGTGGCCGACGTGGACCTGGCCAGCGCCGAGCCCGGCCTGCTGGCCTGGCTGGCGGCTGGCCACCACGGCGCCATGGGCTACCTGGCCAGGCATGGCCTGAAGCGCGCCAGGCCCGCTGCGATGGTGCCGGGCACCTTGCGGGTGATCACCGCGCGGATGGATTACCTGCCGCGTGCCACGCCGGCCGACTGGCAGGCGCAGGAAAGCGTCCGTTTGATGCAGCCGGAGCAGGCGGTGGTGTCGGTCTATGCCCGTGGGCGGGATTACCACAAAGTGCTGCGCCAGCGCCTGCAGGCTCTGGCTGACCAGCTGCAGCAGGCGGTGGGTCCGGTAGGCCACCGGGTGTTCACCGACTCGGCGCCGGTGCTGGAGGCCGAACTGGCCAGCCGCAG
>JBBRVT010000538.1:0-3063 GCA_038246615.1 Burkholderiales bacterium | reverse complement strand
GCCTGGGGACGGGGCTGCATGCCAGCCCGCTCGAGGTCGAGGCGGCCGTGTGGCTGAGGCTCGACAGCTTTGCGCTGCTGCAGGCGCTGACGCACCTGGCCGGCCGACTGGCCGAGGACTTCGATGTGCGCGTCGTGCAGCAGCGCCAGCAGAGCCCCGGCACGACGGCGCAGCTCGATCAGGTCAGGCCCATCCTGCCGCTCGGCACCGAGACCGAGACGGCCTGGTAAGGCGAGAGCATGCGCCTGCACCGGGGCAGCAGCGATCTCAGCCCGCTCAGCGTGCGGGACGTGGTGCAGCGCCATGGCGGTGAGTTCTGGTTCGAACGGGACCCCGCGCGTCAGCAGCAGTTCTTCCGCTTCCTGCTGCCCCTGGCCGCAGGCGGTGAAGCCGAGGCCGCCGCGCGTGAGGCCCCGGCGCTGACGGCCAGCGACAGTCGCCCCGAGTACTACGACTTCGACCTCTTCGGCACCAGCGAGAGCACCCACGCCCTGGACGACCAGCCCCTGGCCGGCTTGCGCTTCACCGTCTTCGACACCGAGACCACGGGCCTGGCGCCGCAGCAGGGCGACGAGATCATCCAGATCGGCGCGGTGCGTGTCGTCAACGGCCGCCTGCTGCACCAGGAGACCTTCGACCAACTGGTCGACCCGCAGCGCAGCATCCCCGCGGCCGGCATTCCGATCCACGGCATCACGCCCGAGCGGGTGCAGGGCCAGCCGCCCATCACCCGCGTGCTGCCCGCCTTCCACGCCTTCGCCGCCGACACCGTGCTGGTGGCCCACAACGCAGCCTTCGACATGCGCTTCCTGCAGTTGAAGGAGGCCGCCACCGGCCTGCGTTTCAACCAGCCGGTGCTCGACACGCTGCTGCTGTCGGCCGTGGTGCACCCGCAGCAGCAGTCACACCGTCTGGAAGCGATTGCCGAGCGTTTCGGCGTTGCCGTGGTGGGCCGCCACACGGCCCTCGGCGACGCGCTGGTGACGGCCGAAGTGATGTTGAAATTGCTGCCGCTGCTGGCGGCGCAAGGCATCCACACGCTGGGCCAGGCCCGCGCCGCGGCGCAGCAGACCTACTACGCGCGGCTCAAGTACTGATGAGGCTTGAGCCGGGCGCAAGGCGCCCGCCCGGTTCAGCGCGCCATCCGGTAGCGCTGTGCCAGCACGTCCTGCAGCGACTTCACGACCCCGAACGCGTCCTTCAGCTGGCTGCGTTCAAAGTTCGACAACTCGTCGGGCCGCAGGTAGTTGTCGGCCTCGAAACCGGCGGCGATGCGGCGCGATTGATGGCGGATGCGCACCAGCGACAAGTGCTCCAACGCATCCCGCAGGTCGCGCACGCCCTGCGGGCTGATCTCGCCGCTTTCGGCCGCGTGCGCCAGCCGATCGTGGGTGTTGACGGCCGGGTGGCCGGCGGCCAGCGCATACACCCGCGCCAGGTCGATGATGGGAACGATGCCGTTGTGCTTCAGGTCCAGCGCGCCCTTGTGGTCGCCGCTGCGCAAGGTCGACAAGCCGCCGAACAGGCCGAACAAAGCCAGCGGCGGCTGCCGGCTCAGCGCATTGCCCACCATGTGGGCCAGGAACAGACGGTTGTCGCGTGTGCGTTGCAAGGTGCGATGGCGCAGCGTGTCCAGCAGGTCGGGGCGGCCGGCAACGACCCGCACGTCGAAGAACACGCAGGTCAGCATCAGCGCCATCGGCTCCGGCGTTTCCACCCACTGGCGAAACAACTCGGCCCACTGGCGCTGGGGCAACCGCCACTTGTCCGTCATCGCCATCATCTCGCCCGGGCAGTGCACGTAGCCGCAGGCGGCCAGGCCGTCGCAGACCCAGGTGGCCAGTTGCTTGAAATAGGGGCCATGGGCGGCCGCGTCGTAGGCGTCGTCCAGCACCATGCAGTTGTCCTGGTCGCTCTTGGCGGTCTGTTCGTGGCGCGCCTGCGAACCGGCCGCCACCCAGGCGTAGTCCACCGGCGCAGGGCCGAACTGCAGTTCGCCCAGGTGCAACAGCCGCGTCGTCAGCGCGTCGGTGATGGCGGTGACGATGTGGCCGGTGCTGTAGGCGCTGGCACCCGCGGCGGCCAGGTGTTTCTGCAGCGTCTTGACCTTGGCCGCAGTGGCCACCAGGCCGGCCAGGGTGCTTTGCTTGTGGATGTCGCCGGCCAGAAACACGGCCGATGTGCTGTGCTGTTGGGTCACGTCGGTGGCCGTCACCATGCCGGCCACCTGGTTGCCGTCCATCACCGGCACATGGTGGATGTTGTGGCGGGCCATCAGCAGCAGGGCTTCGAAGGCGGGGGCGTTGGCGTCGATCGTCAGCGGCGCCACGGTGGCGATCTCCAGCACCGGCTGCAACGGGTCCAGGCCGGCGGCGAGTGCGCGGTTGCGCAGGTCGCGGTCGGTCACCAGGCCGAAGAGGTGATCTTGTTCGACCAGCATCACCGACGAAACACGCTGTTCCCGCATCAGTTCGGCCACAGCGCGGATGGGCGTGTGCGGCGAAACCGTCACCGGCGCGCGCTGCAGCAGGCTGCGCACGGGCGTGGTCATCAGGTTCAGGTGCGGGTCGGCGGCTTCCAGCGGCGGCGGCTGCACCGCCAGCGGCTGCATGAACAGTTGCAGCCAGGGGTGGGCCTGCAGCAGGGCGGACAGTTCTTCCAGACCCAGTGTCGTAACCGTTGCAGGCGACACGGCCACCACCTGCCAGCCACGCTGCCCAGGCGGCTGTACGCCGGCACCGAACCAGTCTGGCGCGAACAGGTGCAAGGGCGGCGTCTGGTCGTCGGGCGCTTCTGGCTGGAAGGCCAGTTCACCGTCGACCAGCAGCACCAGGCGCTGCGTCAACGCCGGGCCGGAGGCCACGGTCTGGTGTGCAACGTAAGTCTGCAACTGCAGGCGCGGCAGCAGGGCGGCGCGCGCCGCAGCGTCCAGCCGACCCAGCACGCGGTGTTGCTGCAGGGCTTGCGCCAGCAGGGCGTTGTCGGGGGTGGAAGGTGTCATGGGGCATCCGCTGGCAGCGATGCCGTCATTGAACCCCAAGCGGCGGACGGGGTGCTGACACG
>JBBRVT010000537.1:0-3063 GCA_038246615.1 Burkholderiales bacterium | reverse complement strand
GGTGGCATCGGCCTGGGCGGTGGTGCTGTTCCTGCACCTGCCGCTGGCGCTGATCGTGCTGTATGCCTTCAGCGCCGAGGACAAGAGCTATGTCTTCCCGCCACCCGACCTGACGACACGCTGGTTCGCGGTGGCCTGGGGGCGCGAGGATGTCTGGGCCGCGATCCGCCTGAGCTTCGAGGTGGCGGCCTGGAGCACCGCCATCGCGCTGGTGCTGGGCACGCTGGCCGCCGGTGCGTTGGCACGGGCGCGCTTCTTCGGCCGCGATGCGATCTCGCTGCTGTTCATCCTGCCGATCGCGCTGCCGGGCATCATCTCCGGCATCTCGCTGCGCAGCGCCTTCCACACGATGGAGATCCCGTTCAGCTTCTGGACCATCGTCATCGGCCACGCCACCTTCTGCGTGGTGGTGGTGTTCAACAACGCGGTGGCGCGGCTGCGGCGGCTCAACCCCAACCTGATCGAAGCCAGCATGGACCTGGGGGCCGACGGCTTCCAGACCCTGCGCTACATCGTGCTGCCGCAGTTGGGCTCGGCGCTGCTGGCCGGCGCGTTGCTGGCCTTTGCGCTGAGCTTCGACGAAGTCATCGTCACCACCTTCACCGCCGGCCAGCAGACCACGCTGCCGATCTGGATGCTGCAAGAGTTGATCCGCCCGCGGCAGCGCCCGGTCACCAATGTCGTCGCGGTGGTGATCATCGCGCTGACCTTCGTGCCGATCCTGCTGGCCTACACCCTGACCCGCGCCGACGAGCCGGCGCACCGCTGAGGAAACCACCATGGCCGACCTGATATTGCCCACCCAACTGTTCATCGACGGCGCCTTCGTCCCCGGCGAGGGCGAGGCCGAGCGTGTGCTCAACCCCGCCACCGGCGAGTTGCTGGTCGAGGTGCATGAAGCCTCTGCCGAGCAGGTGCACAAGGCGGTGTCGGCCGCGCACCGCGCCTTCGACGGCTGGCGCGACACCACACCGATGGAGCGCATGCGCGCGCTGCTGAAGCTGGCCGACGCCATCGAGGCCGACGCTGAAGCCTTCGCCCGGCTGGAATCCCTGAACTGCGGCAAGCCGTACGCCCGCGCGCTGGGCGACGAGATCCCGGCGGTGGCCGACGTGTTCCGCTTCTTCGCCGGTGCCTGCCGCACGCTGACCGGGCCGCTGGCCGGTGAATACCTGGCCGGCCACACCAGCTTCATCCGGCGTGACCCGGTCGGCGTGGTCGGCTCGATCGCACCCTGGAACTACCCGCTGATGATGGCGGCCTGGAAGATCGCGCCGGCGCTGGCCGCCGGCAACACCGTGGTGCTCAAGCCCAGCGAGCAGACGCCACTGACGGCCCTGCGGCTGGCCCAGGTGGCGGCCGACATTTTCCCCAAGGGCGTGTTCAACGTCGTCACCGGCCGCGGCGCCACGGTCGGCCAGCCGCTGGTCGAGCACCCCAAGGTGGCGATGGTCAGCCTGACGGGTGACGTGGCCACCGGCCGCAAGATCCTGCAGGCCGCCAGCGGCACGCTCAAGCGCACCCACTTGGAGCTCGGCGGCAAGGCGCCGGTGATCGTCTTCGACGACGCCGACGTGGCGGCAGTGGTCGAGGGGCTGCGCACCTTCGGCTACTACAACGCCGGCCAGGACTGCACGGCGGCCTGCCGGGTGTATGCCGGCGCCAAGGTGCATGACAAGCTGGTGGCCGACCTGACCAGCGCGGTCAAGAGCATCAAGGCCGGGCTGCAGGATGAAGAGGGCGTGGAGATCGGCCCGCTGATCAGCGAGCGCCAGCGCAACCGCGTGGCCAGCTTCGTCGAGCGTGCGCAAATGGCCGGCCACATGGAGATCACCACCGGCGGCAAGATCCGCGGCGGCGGCGGCTTCTTCTACGAGCCCACGGTGATCGCAGGCGCGCGCCACGATGACGAGATCGTCAAGCGCGAGGTCTTCGGCCCGGTGGTCAGCGTGACCCGCTTCACCGACCCCGAGCAGGCCGTCGCATGGGCCAACGACAGCGAGTACGGCCTGGCCAGCAGCGTGTGGACGCAGGACATCGGCCGCGCGATGCAGGTGGCGCGCAAGCTGCAGTACGGCTGCACCTGGATCAACACCCACTTCATGCTGGTCAACGAGATGCCGCACGGCGGCATGAAGAGCAGCGGCTACGGCAAGGACATGAGCCTGTACGCGCTGGAGGACTACACCGTGCCGCGGCACGTGATGGTCAAGTTCTGACGGCCCGGCGCAGCCTCAGGGCGACCGTGTCGTTGCCCTGTCTTTGCCCAGCGATATCAACGATGGAGCCGAAGCCGCGCCACGGGCACGTTATGGCCAAGGCGGCGCTGGTGCGACCGGCCTCGCACTGCGCCGAAGTGGTGGCGTGGAGACCATCCGGCGCCGGTGCGTGATCAACGGCTGCTCCCGCCGGGCGTGAAAGAGCCTATCGACCCATTGCAGTCAGTCGCCCGACCACCCTGAAGCAGCCGCCCGTGCCGGCCCTGGCGTCGCAGTGGTGGGGCGTTTCCAGCCTTGCGAACCGGTCATCAGCGACCCGGAAGTGTTGGACCGCCGCCAACAACCGGGCCAACAACCGGGCCAACACCCTGGTCTACGGTGGCGTTGACGACTGGCGGCAGCCGACTTCGTTCAACGCCGCCGGCACCGGCCTCTGCGGTCCAGCCTTCAACTGCAGTGGCAGCGAGATGGGCCACCTGTTCTACAACGAGTTTGGTGCCACTGCGGGCCAAAGCATCCTTGCGGGCTCGCACGCGGCCAATCTGGCCCTGTTCACGAACCTGAAGTTCGACTACCACTGGTCAGGTGCGGAGCGGCGCCGTTGCAGCCGTCACCCCCATTGAAGGCCTCTGCCCGGTCGGCCATGGCTACACTCATCGCCATGCATCCGTTGATCGAAGCCCACCGCAGCGAACTGATCGCTCTGGCCCAGCGGCGTGGCATTGCAGGGTTGCGGGTGTTTGGCTCGATGAGCCGCAACGATGCACGCGAGCACAGCGACGTGGACCTGCTGGTGACGCTGCTGCCTGGTACCAGCGCGCTGGCCCTGGGCGGGTTGCTGCTG
>JBBRVT010000536.1:0-3087 GCA_038246615.1 Burkholderiales bacterium | reverse complement strand
GCTCAGGTTGAAGGCCGGCGTGGCCTTGCGCCAGCCGCCGGCGAGCCAGATCTCGGTGTAGCCATGCCAGTAGAAGACCTCGGTCTCCATGCTGCTGCGCATGCGCTCGGTGCTGAGGTGGTTGCGCACGTCGGCAAAGCCCAGCCGCGCCGGGATGCCCGCCGCGCGGCAGGCCGCCGCCAGCAGGGTGGCCTTGGGCACACACCAGCCGTGGCCGTGGGCCAGCACCGTGCTGGCCTTCATGCCCTGGAGCGAGAGATCGGCGCGGTAGGGGTCGTAGCGGAAGCCGTCGCGCACGGCCAGATAAAGCGCCACGGCGCGTGAACGCTCGTCGTCGCCCTGCGCATGGCTGCGGGCGAAGGCGATCACCGCTGGGTGGTCGGCATCGATCGCTGCGGTGGCGGCCAGGGTGGCGGGGCCGGGAGCCAGGGGGTTCTGCATGCGCTTGAGTTTCGCGATAGTCTCGGCGCCGTGCTGTCACGCCTGCGCCAGGCGCACCGTGCGCTCTCTGACGACGCGGTGCGCCGGGCCGCGATGTGGGGTCGCCCAGGCCCGCCGCAGCACGAAACCCGAAAGAACCTGTTCGGCCTGCCGGACCGGCCCGCCAGCCACCGAGAATCTCGCCATGATCGACTGCTTCTTCGACTGCTCCAGCCCCTGGACCTGGCTTGCCTTTCGCAATCTGCGCGCCATGGCCGCCGAGCTGGGCGTGGCCGTGCACTGGAAGCCGGTGCTGGTGGGCGGCATCTTCAATGCGGTGAACCCCAGCGTCTACGAGTTCCGCCAGAAGGGCGTGCCGGCCAAGCAAGCCTATCTGCGCAAGGACCTGCAGGACTGGGCGCAGCGCGACGGCGTGAAGATCCTGTTCCCGCCCAGCGTGTTCCCGGTCAACAGCGTCAAGGCGATGCGCGCCTGCTGCTGGCTCAACGGCCTGGGTGGCCCGCAGCACCGGCTGGAAGACTTTGCCGAGGCGGTGTTCAAGGCCTACTGGAGCGATGACCGCGACATCTCGCAAGAAGCGGTGCTGGCCGGGATCGCCACCGAGTTGGGCCTGGACGCCGCCGCCTTGCTGGCCGGGCTGGCGCTGCCCCAGGTAAAGGCGCAGCTCAAGGCCTATACCGACGAGGCGATCAATCGCGGCGCCTTCGGTTCGCCGACGATCTTTGTCGGCGGCGACGACATGTACTTTGGCAATGACCGCCTGCCGCTGGTGCGCGACGCCGTGCTGCGAAAACGCGCCGCTTGAGCAAACCCAGCGCCTTGAACCCGGCCGCGCCAGGCCGGGCCGCCGAGCCGCCGCCCGCGCCCCGGCTGCTGCCGCTGGCCGCGCCGCTGTTTGCCGAGATGCTGCTGGGCATCGGCATGGGCCTGGTCGGCACGGTGCTGGCGGCGCGGCTGGGCGATGCCCATGGCGCGGCCTTTGCGTTGTGCAGCCAGGTGCTGGCGATGCTGTTTGTCCTGTTCCGCATCATCGGCGCCGGTGTCAGCGTGGTGGTGTCGCAGGCGCTGGGCGGCAACCGCCGCGACGAGGCCGACCGCACCGCCCGCGCCACACTGGGCGCCAGCAGCTGGATCGGTGTGATCTGCATGCTGCTGGCCGCCGGCGCGGCCGCGCCGCTGCTGCGGCTACTGAACGCGCCGCCCGAGGTGCTGCCGCTGGCGGTGCCGCTGCTGCAGCTGATGGCGCCTGCGGTGCTGCTGGATGCCTGGAACACCATCGCCGCCAGCGTGTTGCGTTCGCACCTCTATTCGCGGCCGACCATGGTGGTCAACATCGCCATGCAGTTGCTGCACCTGGCGCTGGCGGTACCGTTGATGAACGGCGGCTTCGGTTGGGCCGGGCTGGGTCTGGCGGGTTATGCGCTGGCGCTGCTGGTGGCGCGGTGCTTCGGCCTAGCGCTGTTCTTGCAGACCTGGCGGCGGCGGCTGGCGCTGGTGCCCACATGGGCCGACTGGTGGCGCTGGCGGCGCGTCACGCTGGCGCCGGTGCTGCACATCGGCTTGCCCGGCGCGGCCGAGAACATCGCCTGGCGCGCTGCTTACGTCTACAGCATCTCGGTGGTCGGCAGCATGGGTACGCTGGCATTGGCCACCCATGCCTACACCATGCAGATCGTCCTGCTGATCCTGCTGTTTGCCGCGACGCTGGGTCTGTCGGCCGAGATCCTGGTCGGCCACCTGGTGGGCGCCGGCCGCCTGCATGAGGCCCACCGTCTGGTGCGCCGCCTGCTGAGCCGTGGCCTGCTGGTGGCCGCGGGCGTCTCGCTGCTGGTGGCGCTGCTGGGCCGCTGGCTGATGGGCTGGTTCACCACCGACGAGCGCATCATCGCCGCCGGCGTCACCCTGCTGTGGCTGACCATCGCGCTGGAGACCGGCCGCACCTTCAACATGGTGCTGGTCAATGCTTTGCGGGCCACCGGCGATGCGCGTTATCCGATGCAGGCCGGTGCTGCCTCTTTCCTGCTGGTGATGGCCGGCGGCAGCTGGCTGCTGGGTGTCCACCTGGGCTGGGGCCTGGTGGGTGTGTGGATTGCCTACGCCGCCGACGAATGGTTGCGTGGCCTGCTGATGTGGCGCCGCTGGGCCGGCCACGGCTGGGTGCCCGCGGCGCGGCAGATGCACCGGCGGCTGCGGCGAAGCGCATGGGGTAGGGGCTGACCCACTGACGAGCGGCACCGTCCCGAGCAGAGCACGCTGTACCGCCTGATGCAGCAATACGCTCGGAGGCCCAATAAGGCCTGCCTGGTTCGTTGGCCTACCGGTCTATCTCGGCGGACTGTGGACACGGCCTGCGGCGCTGGTCATCGCCTTCAACATGGTTGTCGCCATTGCACTGGCTCACGCAGGCCAAGTCTCCAAGTTGGGGGAGCAGGGCTGCGCTGCCGACGCTTCGCCGCTGCTTAGTCCTCTTTAACGTCAGCCTCCGACTTTTCGGATTCCACGTATTTGCGCTGCAGCCGGTCGGCCTCCCGGTCGAGCTCTTTCTTCAGCTCATCGGTGCGTGCGTTCACCGAGTCGCCGGTGCGTTCGCGATCGAGGCGTGCAGCCTCCTCGTGGTCGTTTTCGGGTTTCCTGTGCATGTGGCGT
>JBBRVT010000535.1:0-3092 GCA_038246615.1 Burkholderiales bacterium | reverse complement strand
CTGGATGGTGACGTCCAGCGCGGTGGTGGGCTCGTCGGCCACCAGCAGCACCGGCTCGCAGGCCAGCGCCATCGCGATCATCACCCGCTGGCGCATGCCGCCGGACAGGCGGTGCGGAAATTCGTCCAGCCGCTGCGCAGCCGACGGGATGTGCACCAGCTCCAGCACCTCCAGCGCACGGGCCCGGGCGGCTGCGTAGGACATGTCGGAATGGGCGCGGATGGCCTCGATGATCTGCGCGCCGATGGTGTGCACCGGGTTCAGGCTGGTCATCGGCTCCTGGAACACCATGGCCATGCGGCCACCGCGCAGCAGGCGCCGCTCGTCGGCCGACAGGGCCAGCATGTCACGGCCTTCGAAGCGCAGCGCGTCGGCCTGCACCTGGCCCGGCGGCTGCGGCACCAGGCCCATCAGCGACAGTGACGTGACGCTCTTGCCGCAGCCCGATTCACCGACCAGGCCCACCGCCTTGCCGCGGCCGACGTCGAAGCTGATGCCGTCCACCGCCTTGAACAGCCCGCGCTCGGTGTGGAACCAGGTGCGCAGGTTGCGCACTTCCAGCAGCGCTGGCGGGCCGTCGTGCGGGGTCGGGGCTTGGGGGCTCATGGAGAGGCGTCCAGACCTTTGTAGAAGGTGTACTGGTACAACATGTGCGCCCGCGCGCCCTTCA
The DNA here is from genome assembly GCA_038246615.1 of Burkholderiales bacterium. Classification (GTDB taxonomy): domain Bacteria; phylum Pseudomonadota; class Gammaproteobacteria; order Burkholderiales; family Burkholderiaceae_C; genus Pseudaquabacterium. Next base: position 2,422 of record JBBRVT010000535.1, on the reverse strand, counting down.
CCTTCTTGGTCGAGGTCTGGTACATGCGCGGGGCCATCACCGGGATCCAGAGGTGCTCTTTCATGACGATTTCCTGCGCCGCCATGAAGCCGGCTGCACGGTCGGCGGCGTTGAGCGCGGTTCTGCCCTTCTGGATGGCGGCGTCGGTGGCAGCGTCTTTCCAGTTCATGCGGTTGGGCACCGGGATCTGGGCCGAATCGAAGTAGAAGATCATCAGCTCGCCAGCCGACAGGTAGGGCACGGCGACGGTCCAGAGGTCGAAATCCTGGCCGCTCAGCTTGGCCGGCATGATGGTGGATTCGAGTGCGGTGATCTTCCAGTCGATGCCCACCTTGCGCATGTAGCCCTGGATGGCTTCGGTCATGCGCGGGAAGTAGGTGACTTGCGGGATGAACACGATCGGCGCGAGCCGTTCACCCTGGGCGTTCATCCGGATGCCGTCGGAGCCGCGCTTGGACCAGCCGGCTTCGTCCAGCAGCTTGTTGGCACGGGCCACGTCTTCCTTGATGATGCCCTTGGTGGCGGGGTTGAAGTCGAGCGCGCCGTCTTGAATGTAGGTGTAGGCCGGCGCGGCCTGGCTCAGCATCACGCCCTTGACCAGCTCGGCGCGGTTGATCGCGATGTTCATCGCCTCGCGCACCCGTCTGTCCCTGACCAGCGGGCGGTCAGACTTGAAGCCGAAGTACATCAACTGGAAGTTCGGGCTGGCCTCTTCCACATTCAGCAACGGCGACTTCTTCGCCTGGTCGATGAACTGGGTGGGAAAGTGGGTGGTGATGTCGAAGCGGCCGCTCATCATGGCTGCCAGGCGGCTGGAGTCCTCGGGCACGGTCTTGATCGACAGCTTCTCGTACTTCACCGGGCCCGGGTTCTTGTACATCGGCGTGGGCCCCCACTTGTAGGCGTCGTGGCGGCGCAGCTGCAGCTCGGTGCGCGGTTGCCAGCTCACCCAGCACCAGGGGCCGGTGCCGTCCACGCCCTTGACGCCGTAGTCCTTGCCCAGCGCGTCCACGCTCTCCTTGTTGTGGATGCTGGCGTTGAACATCGTCAGCTGCACCATCAGGTCGGAGTAGGGCTCGCTCAGCTCGTACTCCACCGTGTACGGGTCGGGCGCGCGCAGTTCCTTGATCTTGCCGGCGCGCCAGACAAAGGGTGAGCGGGTGGCCGGGTCCCTCAGACGGTTGAAGCTGTAGAGCACGTCGGCCGCCGTGAACTTCTTGCCGCTGCAGAACTGCACGTCGTCGCGCAGCTTGAAGGTGTAGAGCTTGCCGTCGGGGCTGATCGTCCAGCTCTTGGCCAGCAGCGGCACGGCGGTCTTGCCGTCCCAGTCCAGCGCCACCAGCGTGTCCTGGATCATGTGGGTCACGTCGGACGTGGGGCTCCAGGTGGTGCGGTGGCTGTCGTAGTGCGGGCTGTCCAGGGCCTTGGCCATGTTCAGGGTCTGGGCCTGGGCGGTGCCCAGGCTGGCGAGCAGGCCGGCGGCCAGTGCCAGCATCCGAGTGGGTGTCATGGGTGTCTCCGTGGGTAGTGTTAGCAAAACGGGTTGGCAAGACGGGTTGTCGGGACGGGTAGTCAGAACGCGAACCAGAACCATGGCCCACGGCAGCCGCAGGCCGCCGGGCTACTGTTGCAGCCGGGGGTCGAGCACATCGCGCACCGCGTCGCCCAGCAGGTTGGCGCTGAGCACGATGACGAAGATCGCCAGGCTGGGAATGGTGGCGATGTGCGGCGCCATGAACAGGAAGTCACGCCCCTGGGCGGCCATCATCCCGAGCTCGGCCACTGGCGGCTGGGCGCCCATGCCGAGAAAGCCCAACGCCGAACCGACCAGGATCACCTGGCCGAAGCGCAAGCTGAGAAACACCGCGATGGTGGAGATGCAGTTCAGCGTCAGGTAGCGCCAGATCAGCGCGCCGTTGCGCAGGCCCACCGCGCGGCCGGCTTCCATGAATTCCTGCCCCATCACGCCCACCGCCGCGCCGCGTGCGACACGGGCCACGTCGGGCACGGTGGACACCACCAGCGCGAAGATCACCGCCGACAGGCCCGAGCCCAGGATGGCCGCCACCGCCAGACCGATCATGATGGCCGGGAAAGCCAGCAGGATGTCGACCACCCGCATGATCCATGGATCGAGCCGCTTGTAGAAGGCCGCCAGGATGCCCAGCACCGCCCCCAGCCCGCCACCCAGCAGCACACCCGCCAGGCCCATCATCAGCGTGTTGCGGGCGCCGAAGAGCACCCGGCTGAGCATGTCGCGGCCGGTGTTGTCGGTGCCGAACCAGTGTGCAGCGCTGGGCGGCTGCATGGTCTTGGACAGATCGGTGTAGTACGGGTCGTATGGCGCGACCCAGGGCGCGAACAGCGCGGCCAGCACGATGGCCGCCAGCAGCAGCGCCGACACCAGCGCCACACGGTCGCG
>JBBRVT010000534.1:0-3095 GCA_038246615.1 Burkholderiales bacterium | reverse complement strand
TGCCCTGCTGCGTTGGTTTGCACGCGCTCTTCTGTCCTGAGCGGGGCGCGTGATGTAGCGGCACAGCTGCTCCAGCGCCTGGCGGTCGTCGGCGCCGCAGCGCACGGCGGCGTGCTGCGCTGAACCCGTTGCTGTTGGCGCACAGCGTCTGCTTGAAGTCCGTCTGCGCTTGCCGAACACGGCGCGCAAGCCGACTCGCCGGGCGAGCGCCGGCGCACACGCCGACACACACGCCGGCACACACGCCGGCACACACGCCGGCACCCATGCCAACACAAACGCCGACAGCGCGCAAGGCGAGCTGTTTTGATGCCCCTTCCGACAGGCGAAGCGCCGCACGGATATCGTTGGCCCCGCGCGGTCGACCCACCACCCCACAAGAAAGCATTCCTGCCATGGACCTGACGGTCAGCGTTCTGTTGGGCACCTTCATCCTGTCGGTGCTGGCCCTGTTCGTGTTCATCGCCTCCATGGCCAAGGGGCTGTTCGGCAGCGGCGGCGCGGCGGCGGTGCAGATCTTCGACGCCGACGAGATCGGCATCGTGGAAGACCCGGCCGCCACCCAGTCCCAGCGCGGCAGTCTTCAGCAGGCGATGGATCCGTCCACCTTGCGCACGCAGCGCGATGCGCGCGAGGTGGCCGCCCGGCTGCGCGCGGACCAGAGCAGCTCGCTGGTGGTGGGCGTGTGCCTGACCATGGCCGTGGTGTGGCTGGTGCTGGCCTCGGTGGCGGGCTTGATTGCGTCCATCAAGCTGCACACGCCGGATTGGTGGGTCGGCCAGGCCTGGATCACCTTCGGCCGCATCCGGCCCATCCACCTGAACCTGGTGGCCTACGGCTGGTGCTCGATGGCCGGGATCGGCGTGGCGCTGTGGCTGATTCCGCGCCTGCTGAAGACCGAGCTGGTCGGCGCCCGCTATGCGCTGATGGGCGGCGCCTTGTGGGCCGGGGGCGTGGCGGCAGGCACGGTGACGCTCGCCTTGGGTTACTCGGACGGGCTGGAGTGGCTGGAATACCCGTGGCAGATCGACATCCTGCTGGTGGTGGGCGGTGCCCTGGTGGGCTTCCCGATGTGGTTGACGCTGCTGCGGCGCCGTGTGGCGCACCTGTACGTCTCGGTCTGGTACATCGCCGCCGGGTTGCTGTGGTTTCCGGTGCTGTTCCTGGTGGCCAACTGGCCGGGGCTGCACTTCGGCGTGCAGCAGGCCACCATGAACTGGTGGTACGGCCACAACGTCTTGGGCCTGTGGTTCACGCCGCTGGCCTTGGCGGCGTCCTACTACTTCATCCCCAAGGTGCTGGGCAAGCCCATCCATTCGTACAACCTGTCGCTGCTGGGCTTCTGGTCGCTGGCCTTCTTCTACAGCCAGGTCGGGGGCCACCACCTCATCGGCGGGCCGGTGCCCTCCTGGCTCATCACCATCAGCATCGTGCAAAGCATGATGATGGTCGTGCCTGTGGTGGCCGTGGCCATCAACCAGCATCTCACGGTGGTGGGCAACTTCCGCGCGCTGCTGTATTCGCCCACGCTGCGCTTCATCGTGCTGGGGGCCATGTTCTACACGGCGGCTTCAGTGCAGGGCTCGCTGCAGGCGCTGCGTTCGGTCAACACCGTCACCCACTTCACGCACTACACGGTGGCGCACGCGCACCTGGGGTTGTACGGCTTCTTCTCGATGGTGATGTTCGGTTCCATCTACTTCATCATGCCGCGGGTCATGAAGTGGGAATGGCCGTACCCGTGGATGATCTCGGCCCACTTCTGGCTGGTGCTGGGCGGCTTCGCGGTCTACTTCATCGGCCTGTCCTTCGGCGGCTGGTACCAGGGCCTGGCGATGCTGGACAAGGACGTGCCTTTCATGGACAGCGTCGCACTCACCATCCCCTACCTGCAAGCCCGCTCGGTGGGCGGCGCCTTGATGACCCTGGGCCACCTGGTGTTTGCGCTGCACTTCTTCATGATGGGCTGGAAGTTCGGCCCCCGGCGACTGGGCGCGTCGTTGCTGGCCCCGCCGTTCCTTTCCGGTGCCTCGGCTGACACGGCAAGCGCAACGACGGCACGATTGGCCACGTCCACGTCCACGTCCACGGCCACGGTCACGGCTGCGGGAGCAACGCGATGAGCGCCCGCATAGGCCGTTGGGAAATGGACGAACTGCGGCTGATCGTGGGCGCCATGGTGATCCTGTCGCTGGCCACGGGCTTGCTCGTGGTCTTGCCCTACCTGCTGTTGAAGGACGTGCCGCCACCCGCGGGCCTGAAGCCCTACACGGCAGTGCAGTTGCAAGGCCGGCAGGTCTACATTGCCAACGGTTGCCTCTACTGCCATTCGCAGCAGCCGAGAGACATTGCGCAGGCGCCGGACGCCACCCGCGGTTGGGGCCGTGCCTCGGTGGCAGGCGACTACGCCTATGACACGCCGCACTTGCTGGGCACCATGCGCACGGGGCCGGACCTGTTGAACATCGGCGCCCGCCAGCCCAGCCGCGACTGGCATCTGGGCCACCTGTATGCGCCGCGGGCCTACACCCCGGGCTCGATCATGCCGGCCTACCCCTACCTGTTCGACGTACGGCAAGGCGCGGCCCAGCCCGGCGAGGTGGTGGTGAATCTGCCGCCGAAGTGGGCTCGACCCGGTGAGGTGGTGGTGGCCAAGCCCGAGGCCCTGGCGCTGGTGGAGTACCTGATCTCGCTGGACCGCACATACCCCGCACTCAAGCCGCTGCCAGCAGCGGCGGCGACGGGCGGTGCGCGATGAACACGCCTGACAAGCCGTCCGCCAAGTCGCCTGCCAAGTTGTCTGCCAAGCCGCCCGGCAACGAACCCGGACCACGCAGCGACAGCCCCGAGTTCAGCAACAGCGAGTTCGCGGCCATGCGCCGCGAGAACAGCGACCCCGACGAGAAGATTCGGCCGCTGCCCTGGTTCTTCACCATGTTCCTGGGCGCCATCGCCATGTGGGGGGCGTTCTACATCGCCACCACGCCCTCGGGCGAAGCCTCGGCCTACGGCGACCAGCGCACGGTGGCGCTGTTGCGGCCGCCCGTGGCAGCGGCCGGGGCCGCGCCGGCGGTGGACGGCAAGCAGCTCTTCGG
>JBBRVT010000533.1:0-3100 GCA_038246615.1 Burkholderiales bacterium | reverse complement strand
GAGCGCCGCCGCTGCGGCCCCGGACTGAGAGGTTGTGAGGCAATCCCATGGGCCCACCCGTAGGGCCCGGGTGGGCAAGGGCCCTGCGCGGCGTTGCATCGTTAGCTCGGACGTGAGTCCGAGCGTCGCGCTGCGCCTTGCTCAGGGCCCTTTCCCTTCACCACCCCGGCGTGGGGCCCATGGGATTGCCTCTCAACCTCTGAGCCTTTATAGAGATTTATCTGCATGTATTCGACTTCAGTCGTATACAGTTGGATAAATTGCTATAACCCAGAGGTCCATGGACAAGATCAGGAACCCTTTCTCTCCGGGTGCGGGGTCGCCACCGCCCGAGCTGGCCGGGCGCGAAGGCATCCTGGAACAGGCGCGGGTGCTGTTCGGCCGGGTACTGCTGCAGCGACCCGAAAAGAGCCTTCTGCTGACCGGGTTGCGCGGCGTGGGCAAGACCGTTCTGCTCAACGAGATCGAACGCATCGCGCAAGCAACCGGCTACCGCACCATCCTGGTTGAAGCGCACGAAGGCAAGCCCCTGGCGGTGTTGCTGGCCCCGCACCTGCGCCGTCTGCTGTTCGACCTGGACCGGCTCAAGGGCGCAGGCGACAAGGCGCGGCGGGGCTTGAGCGTGCTGCGCAGCTTCATCGGCGCGATCAAGCTGAAGGTCGGGGACATCGATTTCGGGCTGGACATCGAGCCCGAGCCCGGCTCTGCCGACAGCGGTGACCTTGAGGTGGACCTGCCCAACCTGTTCATGGCGGTGGGCGAGGCGGCCCAGCAACGCGGCGTGGCGGTGGCGATCTTGATCGACGAGATCCAGTACTTCAGCCCGGCAGAACTGAGCGCGCTGATCATGGCCATGCACAAGATGCAGCAGCGCCAGCTGCCCCTGGTGCTGGTCGGCGCCGGCCTGCCGATACTGCCGGGGCTGGCAGGGGAATCGAAGTCCTACGCCGAGCGCTTGTTCAGCTTTCCGCCGGTGGGCCCGCTGCCCGAGCCGGACGCTGACCGTGCGCTGCAAGACCCCATGATTGACGCCGGAGAAGCCTTCGAGCCGGCCGCCCTGCATGAGATCTTCAGGCTGACGCGAGGCTATCCGTACTTTCTGCAGGAATGGGGCTACCAGGCCTGGAACCATGCGGCCGCGTCGCCGATCGGTCTGGGGGTGGTGAAGGAGACCAGCGATCTCGTGTCGCGACGGCTGGACGAGAACTTCTTCCGCGTGCGCTTCGATCGCCTCACGCCGCGCGAGAAAACTTATCTGCGTGCCATGGCTGAGTTGGGCCCCGGCCCCTACCGCACCGGAGACATCGCCGACAAGCTGGCCATCAAGATCAACACGCTGGGGCCGGTGCGCGCCAGCCTGATCAAAAAGGGCATGGTGTACAGCCCGTCGCACGGCGAGATGGCCTTCACCGTGCCAATGTTTGACGAGTTCATGCGGCGCGCGATCCCTGTCTTCCAGCCCTGACCATGCCCACGAACTTGAGCACAGTGGGCGAGATCGAGAAGCGAACCCAGGCGCGCGTGGTGGCGCTGTCTCGTGAGCGCCTGCACTACGACTACCTGGGCGATTGCAGCGACAAGGACAACCGCAACATCGATGTCGGCTGCTGCAAGCGTGGCTGACCCAGCAGGGCGTCAACCCGGCGCTCATCACCCGGGCGTTGCATGAGTTGAACAAGGCCGCGGCCGATACCAGCAAGCACCTCTATGACCGCAACAAGGCCGTCTACGACCTGCTGCGCTATGGGGTAAAGGTGCAGCCCGGTGCGGGCGAGAACAAGGTGACGGTCTGGCTGGTGGACTGGAAGCACCCCGAGAACAACCACTTTGCCATCGCCGAAGAGGTGACCGTCAAAGGCGCCGACCTGCTGAACGCGGCCAAGGCGAACACCAAACGCCCGTACGTGGTGATCTGCGTCAACGGCATCGCGCTGGGCGTGCTGGAGTTGAAGCGGTCCACCGTTTCGGTGGCTGAGGGCATCCGGCAGAACCTGACCGGCGCCCGCCGAGAGAAAAATGCGCGCTGAAATGGGCCGACGTGGATTTCAGGTGGGGCAAGCTGACCATTGCCGACACGGTGGGCGACACCCGCACCATCCCGTTGACCGCCTATCTGGCCTGGATGCTGACCAGCCTGCCAAGAGGCAAGGGCACGGATGGCAAACCGAGCCTGGTCGTGTTTGCCAGCGCCAGCAAGTCGGGCCCTATCGCTGACCCGCGCTCAAGCCATGAAAGAGCGCGGCAAGGCGCCGGCATCGACGCGCTGACGCTACACGGCCTGCGCCGTTCGTTCTCGCTGCTGGGCGAGGCTGCCGGCGCCCCGGCCGGCGCCATCGCACAAGTTATGGGCCATCGCCCCAGCGCCACCGCCGAAGGCTACCGCCCGAGCAGCGTGGATGCGCCGCGGCCGTTCCTGCAGCGCATTGAAGACCACATCCTGAGTTTGGCCGGGGTGGAGTTCGCACCTGCGAACGCCGCGCCCGCTGGCCTGCGCGGTGTTTCCACCGTCCGGCAACCGTAGCCCAGCGGGGGATAGTTCAACAGCTGTCCACTTGCCTGACAAGCTGTCAATGTGTACGATACACACCAATGACCAGTGCTGACCTGATACGCGAAATGCGGCAAGCCGGCTGGATGCTGGACCGGGTGAGCGGTTCGCACCATGTGTTCAAGAACCCCGAGCGGCCCGGCATCGTGGTGGTTCCGCACCCGAAGAAGGATTTGGGTCTGGGGCTGGTCAAGGCTATACGGCGACAAGCCGGCATCTGAGAGGTCAACCCATGCGCTACCCCATCGTCATCGAACCCGGCACCGACGCCACCGCGTGGGGCGTTGTGGTGCCCGACCTGCCCGGCTGTTTCTCTGCCGGCGACACCCTGGAAGATGCGCTGATTCAAGCCGAGGAGGGCGTGACCGCTTGGATTGCGACCGCCCTGGACACTGGGCAGGCCATACCCGAGCCCAGCCACATCGAGGCCTTGCGTGCCGCACATCCGGAGTTTGAAGGCTGGCTGTGGGCGCTCGTCAAGGTGGACCCCGCCATGCTGGATGACACCCTGGAGCGGGTGAATATCAGTCTGCCGCGCCGCGTGTTGCACCG
>JBBRVT010000532.1:0-3115 GCA_038246615.1 Burkholderiales bacterium | reverse complement strand
CTACAGGTCGCCGTACTCGCTGTCCTCGTCGGCCGATGCCGGCGGCGCGGCCGCGCGGCGCTGCTGCTTCTGGCGGTACATCGCCTGGTCGGCGTCGGCCAGCAGGCGCTCGGGCGGCTCGCCGGCGCCCAGGAACAGCCGGTGGCCGATGCTGCAGCTGGCCCGCCACTGCTGGCCGGCCAGCACCGCCGGCTGGGCCAGCAGCCGGTCGACCTTGCCCGCCAGCAACGCCAGGTGTGCCTCGGCCTGCACGGCATCGGCGCCCAGGTTCTCGCACAGCACCACGAACTCATCGCCGCCCAGGCGGGCCACGGTGTCGGTCTCGCGCACCGCCTCGCGCAGGCGCCTGGCCACCAGCACCAGCCACTGGTCGCCGGCGGCATGGCCCAGGCGGTCGTTCAGCTGCTTGAAGCCGTCCAGGTCGAGGAACAGCACCGCCGCGTGGCTGGTCTGGCGGCGGCTGGTCTGCTGCGCATGCTGCAGCCGGTCCATCAGCAGCCGCCGGTTGGGCAGGCGCGTCAGCGGGTCGATGTAGGCCAGCTGCCGCACCTCTTCGGCCAGCGCCTTCTGCACGCTGATGTCGCGGGCGATGCGCGCCCGCCCCACCACCCGGCCCTGCGGGTCGAGCACCGGCGAGACCGACATCGACACGCTGATGCGGTGGCCGTCGCGGTGCAGGCGCTCGGTCTCGAAGTGCGCCACCGGCGCGCCGCGCTGCACCCGCGCCGGCAGCTCGGCGGTGTCCTCGCGGCGGTCGGGCGGCACCAGGCGCAGCATGCTGTGCCCCACCATCTCGGCGGCGCTGTAGCCGAACATCTGCTCGGCGCCGCGGTTCCAGCTGGTCACCACGCCGTCCTGCGTCTCGCTGATGATTGCGTCCTGCGACGACGCGACGATGGCCGCCAACTGGCGCTGCACGTCGTCCAGCGCCCGGCGCTGCACCCGCAGCATCGCGCTGGTGGCCATGCCGGCCAGCACCAGCGTGGCCAGCGCCAGCGTGACGATGGCCGCGTCCACGGTGTTCCAGCCATCGGGAAACTCGTCTTCCGGCAGCCCCACCAGCAGCAGCAGCGGGTGGCCCTGTACCTGGCGGTAGGTGTTGATGCGGGCGCGGCCGTCCAGCGCAGTCGGCCCCTCGTAAGCGCCAGCCTGGGGGTCGGCGGCCAGCGCCTCGCGCAGTGCGGCCGCCACTTCGGTGCTGCCCACGGCCGCACCCATGCCCTCGGGCGGCCAGGGGCGGCGGTACACCAGGGCCAGCGCCTCGGTGCGGATGGTGGCCGCGCCATGTTCGCCCAGGTCGATGGCGGAGAACAGCGCGTCGAAGCGGCTCAGCGGCAGGTCCACGCTGACCCAGCCGCCGGGCCCGCCGTCGGCATCCGGGGCCACCCGGCCCAGGCCCAGCACCCAGGGCTGGCCCGACCCACGCTGCAGCGGGCCGCTGAGTTGCAGGCCGGCATGCGCGTCGGCCCGGGCGCGCCGGAAGGCGTCGGCCTCGGCGCCATCCATCGGCGTGGGCGGCAGCAGTTCGGCGGTGGCCACCGGCGGCCCGGTGCCGGCCACGCGCAGGCGCCACAGGCCGTCGGCATCGGCCACCCGCAGGTTCTGCAGCCCGGGCACGGTGGCAGCCAGGCTGCGCAGGGCGCCGGTCATCGCGGCCGGCCCGTCGGACGGCGCCAACGCCTGCCATTGCAGCGCGGTGGCCTGCAGCAACACGTCGGCCTTGGTCAGCACGCCGGCCACCTGGGCCTCCAGCAGCCGGGCGATGTTCTGGGTGCTGGCCACCGCGCGGTCATGCTGGCGCACCCGCTCCTGCCAGATCGACACCGCCGCCAGCAGCACCAGCAGCAGCGCCACCGCGAACAGCAGCAAGGCATGGGGCGCCCAGTCGGCGCGGCGGGCCTGGTGCGTGTCGCCCAGCGCCGCCGTGGTGGGGGCTGGCTTCGGCACCGCGTCAGCAGCCGGTCATCGGCTGTCCGCCAGCGCGCGCAGGTCGGCTTGCCAGCCCTGCAGCTTGCCCGCAGCACGCTGGCGCTGTGCTGCGCTGGTGCTGTTGTGCAGCTGGGCGAACAGGGCGCAGTTGGCCACCAGCAGGCGCTGGCTGTGGGCGCGGTAGTCGGCCCGCGGTGAGCGCTGCGTCTCGGCCGCCAGGCGGCGCAGGCCGGCCTGCACCGTGGCGCTGTCGGCCTGCTCGGCCTGCCACTGGCGCAGGCTGCGCAGCAGTTCGGTGGTGCGCGCGCTGCGCTCGGCCAGCCAGCGCTCGGTGTCGAACGGCGAGGCGGCCAGGCCCGCAGCCAGCAGCTGGCGCTGGGCCTCGTCGAGGCTGCCGTACAGCGTCTCGGCGCGGTCGGTGCTGCGCGTCAGCGCCGCCTTCTGGCGCTCGGCCGGGTCGGCTGGCAGACGCTCGGCCACCAGCTCTTTCTGGCGCTCGGCCTGGCGCCGTTCCAGGTGCGCGATCTGCTCGGGCGACATGCTGCGCAGCTGCTCGGCCAGCGCCGGCACCGCGTGGTCGAAGGCGCGCTCGGCGCGGCGTTGCCAGGACTCGACCTGGGCGCAGAGCTGGTTGGGGCTGACCGGGCCTGCGGTCGCGGCAGCCAGTTCACCCACGGCCTGGGCGTAGTCGGCCAGCTGGGTGCTGCGGTGCCAGGTGAACCAGTCGGCCAGCGCGCTGCGCACCCGCGGTGCCTGCTCGGCGCTGAAGTCCACCTGGCTGTTCAACCACCAGTAGGCCAGCAGCGGGCCCTGGCCGTAGCTCAGGCGCAGGGCGCTGCAGCCCCCGAGCAGCGGCAGCAGCATCACGATAATCCAGGCCTTCCAACGGTTCGACACGGGCACCCTCATGGCATTGGACATCGTCATCATGGCTGCGGGCAAAGGCACCCGCATGAAGAGCCGCCACCCGAAGGTGCTGCACCGGCTGGCTGGCCGCCCGCTGCTGGCGCATGTGCTGGCCACCACCGCTGCACTGCCGGCGCACCGCTGCTGGGTCGTCACCGGCCATGGCGCCGAAACAGTGGAGTCTGCCATTGCCGGCAGCGGCGCGCAGGCGGTGCGGCAGATGCCGCAGCGCGGCACCGGCCATGCGGTGCAGCAGGTGGTGCCGCACCTGGCCGGTGCG
>JBBRVT010000531.1:0-3121 GCA_038246615.1 Burkholderiales bacterium | reverse complement strand
GCGGCTGCAGGACGACGACCCGGTGCACTGGAGCCAGGCGCTGAAGGCCTGGGTGCTGACGCGCTACGACGACGTGCGCCAGATGCTGCTGACCGACGCGATGTCGCCCGACCGGCTGCGCCCGTTCTATGCCCAGCTGCAGGGCGAACGGCGCGACACCCTGGCCGAGGTGATGCGCTACATGTCGCTGTGGATGGTGTTCCGCGACCCGCCCGAGCACACCCGGCTGCGGCGCCTGGTGGGCACGGTGTTCAACCTGAAGGCGCTGGAGGCGCTGGACGGCCCGGTCACCCGGGTGGTGGACCACCTGTTCGACCAGCTGCCCTGCGGCGTGCCGATCGACTGGGCGCAGCAGGTGGCCGCGCCGCTGCCGGCCTACGTGATCATGGACATGCTGGCCATTCCGTACAGCGCCTTCCCCGAGTTGAAGGGGGCGTCCGACGAACTGCGCGCCTTCATCGGCGGTGCGCGCGCCGATGGTGACCGCTATGCCACGGCCCGCCGCGGGGCCGACCGGCTGGCGGTGTTCTTCCGCGCGCTGATCGCCGAACGCCGGGCCACGCCGGGCGACGACTTCGTCAGCCGCATGATCGCCGCGCGCGACGAAGCCGGCCGGCTCAGCGAAGACGAGCTGGTGGCCACCTGCATGCTGGTGCTGTTTGCCGGCCACGAGACCACCACCCACCTGCTGGGCAATGCGCTGCATGCGCTGCTGGACCACCCGGCGCAGTTGGCGCGCCTGCAGGAACGCCCCGACGACCCGGCGCTGATCGCCAGCGCGGTGGAAGAGTTCCTGCGCTACGACGGCCCCAGCAACGCGCTGGCGCGGGTGGTCAAGGTCGAGCACCAGATCGACGGCAAGACACTGCGCGTGGGCGACCGGGTGTTCGGCTTTGCCAACGCCGCCAACCGCGACCCGCGCGCCTTTCTCGACCCGCAGGCCCTGGACCTGGGCCGCACGCCCAACCGCCACCTGACCTTCGGCTTCGGCACGCATTTCTGCATGGGCGCACCGCTGGCACGGCTGGAGGGCCAGCGCTGCATCGGCCGCCTGGTGCAGCGCTTCGCGCAGATCACCCGGGCGCCCGGTGAGCCCGACTGGGTGGACGCGCTGGCGATGCGCGGCGTCTTCCGCCTGCCCGTCATCCTGCAATGAACGAGGAAGCCCCATGCCCGACGCCTACCTGATCGGCACCAGCTGCACCCGCTTCGGCAAGCAGCCCGGCGCCAGCTTCAAGGACCTGACCCGCGAGGCCTACCTGGCCGTGCTGGCCGACGCCGGCCTGCCCGACGGCGACCAGATCGGCAACGCCTGGTTCGGCAACTGCGGCATGGGCAGCTGGGGCCAGCGCAACATCCGCGGCCAGGTCTGCTTCAGCCCGCTGGTCAAGGACCGCCTGTTTCCCGAGCGGGTGGGCATGACCAACGTTGAAGGCGGCTGCGCCACTGCCAGCATGGCGCTGCACGGCGCCTGGAAGGACGTGCTGTCGGGCACCGCCGGGCTCAGCCTGGCCATCGGCGTGGAGAAGACCTTCGTGCCCGACAGCGTGCCGAACGCCGCAGCGCTGCAGCAGGAGATCTTCGACGGCGGCATCGACCAGCTCGACCCGGCCGACTGGATGGCCTACTACGCTGCGGCGGGTGAAGAAGCCGGCAAGCCCTTCGCCCCCAAGGACGGCGGCGGCACGTTGTTCATGGACACCTATGCGATGCAGGCAGCCTGGCACATCAGGCACCACGGCACCACGCCCGAGCAGATCGCCTTTGGCGCCAGCAAGAACCACGCGATGGGCGCGAAGAACCCGCTGGCGCAGTACCGCTTCGAGGTGACCCCGGCGCAGGTGCTGGCCGACCGCATGGTGAGCTGGCCGCTGACCCGCGCGATGTGCGCGCCCATCGGCGACGGCGCGGCGGCGGCGCTGGTGTGCTCGGCCGCCTTCCTCCAGACCTTGCCCAAGGCGGTGCAGCAGCGCGCGCTGCGCATTCCGGCGGCGGTGCTCACCGGCGGCAAGTACCGCCGGCTGGATGAACCCGGCCTGAGCCACCTGGCCGCGCAGCGCGCCTACGCCATGGCCGGCATCACGCCGCAGCAGGTCAGCGTGGCCGAGGTGCACGACGCCACCAGTTTCTGCGAGGTCTACCAGGCCGAGATGATGGGTTTCTGCCCCATCGGCCAGGGTGGCGCCTATGTGGCCAGCGGCGCCACCAGCCTGGGCGGCGAGCGGCCGATCAATCTGTCGGGCGGGCTGGTGAGCAAGGGCCATCCGATCGGTGCCACAGGGCTGTCGATGGTCCACGAGCTGGCGCTGCAGCTGCGCGGCGAGGCCGGTGAGCGCCAACACCCCGGCGCCCACATCGGCCTGGCCGAGAACGGCGGTGGCGTCATGGGCTTCGACGAAGCGGCCTGCGCCGTCACGCTGCTGCAGCGCTGCTGAAGCGGACGCGCCGGCACCAGCTGGCCGGCGCTCGAACACTCAAACCTTCAGACCGGCAGCTTGCAGCCCTTGGCCAGAAACAGGCCAGTGAGCTGCTCTCTCTGCCCTGTGGCCATCGGTTGGGCCGGCACCGGCTGCACCGGCGCTGCCTGGGCGGCCTGCACCGCACTGAACAGGCCGCCGAGCATGCCCACCACACCGGCGGCCTGGGCGACCTGGGCAGCCTGGGCATTGCCGCCGGCGTAGGTGGCCACACCGCGCTGCTGGGCCAGCGCCTGCAACGTGGCCACCGCAGCGGCCTGGGCCTGTGCCGGCTGCGCCCCGGCGACCAGCTGGCCGGCCTGTGCCAGTTGCCCTGCCTGCCCCGCCTGCGCCAGTTGCAGCAACTGCGCGGCTTGCACCGGGCTCTGGCCGCGTGCCTGGGCGAGCGCTTGAACCTGTGCCAGCGCCTGGGCTTGGGCCAGCGCCTGGGCCTGGGCACCTGGCGCCGCAGCCGGCGCCGCGCCGCCCAGCAATCCGCCCAGCATGCCGCCGAGCCCGCCGCCCAACCCGCCACGTGCACCCGCCTGCTGCGCCAGCGCACCCAGCAGCTGTGCGCCGGCGGCGGCTGCGGCTGCGTCTGGCACCGGCGTGGCGGCTGGTGCAGGCGCGGGGGCAGCCACAGAGGCCACCTCAGGCGCACGCAG